>NZ_JBFBCG010000032.1:0-88060 GCF_040683105.1 Streptomyces sp. NPDC051020
GCTCGCTGCGTTGTCGGGCTCGCCCCGATACACCCAGTATCGGGGCGACCCTCCGCCTTGCGATCGCACGCACCAGACACCGCCCGGCCCGCCCTGCGGGTGGACAACGCTACTTTCGAAACACGCTCTAGTTGAGCGAAGACCACGGAAGTCTGCGGAAGGCCGTCACCCGGTTCGCCGGGCGACGGCCTTTGGCGTTCGCGGAATTTCAACAAAGTGTTGACGTGGTGTTGCGGAGGGCGTTAGCTATCCGCAGCCCGACCAACGCACAGCGAAAAAGGCCACGGAGGCTCCCGTGACTCTGAGCTCCACACCGGGCCTCGCCCGGTTCAATGCCCTGTCAGACGACGAGGCCACCGCCGCGTTGCACGAGGTGTGTGCCAGCGCGGCATGGGGAAGAGCGATCCTCTCCCGGCGCCCCTACACCACCGCAGAAGCCCTTCTCGCCGGCAGCGATGCCGCCATGGCCGAGCTGACCCGCGAAGATCTGGCCGACGCGATGGCCGGCCACCCCCCGATCGGCCGCCCGGCCCCCGGGGACCCGACCTCCTCCCGCGAACAGCGGGGGATGGCCGACGCCACCGAGGAGCTCAAGGCCGAGATGCTCGAGCTGAACCTGGCCTACCAGGAGCGGTTCGGACATGTCTTCCTGATCTGCGCCACCGGTGCCACCGGCGAGCAGATGCGCGACGCGGTGAAGTCCCGGATCGGGAACTCGCCCGAGCAGGAGTGCGAGATCGTGCGCACCGAGCTGGGCAAGATCAATCGCATCCGGCTGACCCGTCTCGTAACCGAAGGAGAGTGACGGTCTTGAGCACCGACACCACCGCATCGGTGTCCACGCACATCCTGGACACCAGCATCGGCCGCCCCGCCGCAGCCGTCGCGGTCACGCTCGCCGCCCGCAGTGGCAGCGACGCGCCGTGGGTGACGCTCGGCGGCTCCGCGACCGACATGGACGGGCGATGCAAGGACCTGCCGGCGCTGCCGGAGGGCACCACCCATGTACGTCTCGACTTCGAGACCGAGGCGTACTTCTTCAACCAGCAAGCCGAGGCGCAGCAGGACGCCCCCCGCGTAAGGGACAGCGGTGCGTTCTTCCCGGAAGTGGCGGTCACCTTCGCCGTCGTACCGGGCGAGCACTATCACGTACCGCTGCTGCTCAACCCGTTCGGCTACTCCGTATACCGAGGGAGCTAGCAGACATGCCCACGATTCTCGGCCAGAACCAGTACGGCAAAGCAGAGAACCGCGTCGTCAAGATCACGCGGGACGGCGACACCCACCACATCAAGGACCTGAACGTCTCGGTCGCCCTCTCCGGCGACATGAGCGACGTCCACTACTCCGGCTCCAATGCCAACGTCCTGCCGACCGACACCACCAAGAACACGGTGTACGCGTTCGCCAAGGAGCACGGCATCAAGTCCGCCGAGCAGTTCGGCATCCACCTCGCCCGCCACTTCGTGACGTCGCAGGAGCCGATCCACCGGGCGCGCATCCGTATCCAGGAGTACTCCTGGGAGCGCATCGCCACCTCGGACAACAACTCCAAGTTCATAGGCTCGGACGAGGTCAACCACTCCTTCGTCCGCAAGGGCCAGGAGCTGCGCACCGCCCAGATCACCTACGACGGTGAGAACTGGCAGGTCGTCTCAGGACTCAAGGACCTCACGGTCATGAACACCACCCACTCGGAGTTCTGGGGTTATGTCAAGGACAAGTACACGACGCTCAAGGAGGCGTACGACCGCATCCTGTGCACCGACGTCGCTGCCGCCTGGCGCTACAACTGGACCAGCGACGACGACCGGATGCCCAACTGGGAGAAGTCGTACGAGCAGGCCAGGAAGCACATCCTGCAGGCCTTCGCCGAGACGTACTCCCTCTCGCTGCAGCAGACCCTTTACCAGATGGGGTCGAGGGTGATCAACAGCCGCAGCGAGATCGACGAGATCCGCTTCTCCCTGCCGAACAACCACCACTTCCTGGTGGATCTGGAGCCCTTCGGCCTCAAGAACGAAACCGCCGACGGTGCTGTCTACTTTGCGGCGGACCGCCCGTACGGACTCATCGAGGCCACCGTGCTGCGGGACGGCATCGAGCCGCAGATCCCGGTCGACATGACCAACCTCTGACGCGGCCCTGAGCCGGCCCCGCCCGCCGACGGGCGGGGCCGGCCGACCCGGAGGGAAACCCCATGGCACAGCCTGCAACGGGCCCGGCAGCAGAAGGCCCTTGCACCGCACCACCGGAGAACTCCGTACATCCGGTGGACGAAAAGCTTTCCCCCTCGCGGCTCGTCCCCGCCGCGCTCCAGCACATCGCCACCCTGCTCGGTCCGGTCTTCGGCGGCTTCCCGACGAGCGCATTCGCCCAGAACGTCGGCGTGGTGTCGCTGACGAAGGTACGCAGCCGCTATGTCGTCGCCGCGGCGGGCGGAGCGCTGGTCGTCCTGGGCGCCTTCCCCGTCCTCGGCGCGGTCGTCTCCCTGGTCCCGATGCCCGTGCTCGGCGGCGCCGGAATCGTCCTGTTCGGCTCGATCGCCGTCAGTGGCATCCGTACGCTCTCCGAGGCCGGACTCGACGACAGCTCCAACATCATCCTGGTCGCCGTGACGCTCGGCGCGGGCATCATCCCGCTCGCCGCGCCCGCCTTCTACGCCGGATTTCCGTCCTGGGCGCAGACCGTGCCGGGTTCCGGGATCAGTGCGGGAGTGCTGGCAGCGGTCCTGCTCAACCTGTTCTTCCATCATCTCGGCACCCACAGCCGCACGGCTGTGGCACTCAAATCCTCCTAGGGTCTGCCGTGCCCACCTCACCGGAGAGAGAAGAAGGAAGCGCCATGGCAGCCCCTGACCGTATGGACCGCATCGTCATCGAGAACTGTTCGATCGCGACCGTCGACGCCGACGACACCGAGTACGCCTCGGGCCATGTCGTCGTCGCGGGCAACCGCATCGAGCACGTAGGCGCCGGCCGGGCCCCCGAGGGGCTGGAGAACGTCGTACGACGCATCGACGGCGCCGGACACCTCGTCACCCCCGGCCTGATCAACACCCACCACCACTTCTACCAGTGGATCACCCGGGGCCTGGCCACCGACCACAACCTCTTCGACTGGCTGGTCGCCCTCTACCCGACCTGGGCGCGTATCGACGAGCCGATGGTCCGCGCCGCGGCGCAGGGCTCGCTCGCGATGATGGCCCGCGGCGGTGTCACCACCGCCATGGACCACCACTACGTCTACCCGCGGGGCTCCGGCGACCTGTCCGGCGCCATCATCGGAGTCGCCCGCGACATGGGCGTACGTTTCACCCTCGCCCGCGGCTCCATGGACCGCAGCCAGAAGGACGGCGGACTGCCGCCGGACTTCGCCGTCGAGACGCTCGACGGTGCGCTCGCCGGCACCGAGGCGGCCATCGACGCGCACCATGACGGCTCCTTCGACGCCATGACGCAGATCGCCGTCGCACCCTGCTCGCCCTTCTCCATCTCCACCGAACTCCTCCGCCAGGGAGCCGAGCTGGCCCGCCACCGCGGGGTCCGGATGCACACCCACGGCTCGGAGACCGTGGAGGAGGAGAAGTTCTGCCACGAGCTGTTCGGCATGGGTCCGACCGACTACTTCGAGTCGACGGGCTGGCTCGGCGACGACGTATGGATGGCTCACTGCGTCCATATGAAGGACTCCGACATCGCCGCGTTCGCCCGCACCGGCACCGGCGTCGCGCACTGCCCGTCCTCCAACGCCCGCCTCGCGGCAGGCATCGCCCGGGTCCCCGACATGCTGGCCGCGGGTGTCCCCGTCGGCCTCGGTGTCGACGGCACCGCCTCCAACGAGTCCGGTGAACTCCACACCGAACTGCGCAACGCCCTCCTCATCAACCGCCTCGGCACCCACCGCGAAAAGGCGCTGAACGCCCGTCAGGCCCTGCGCCTGGGAACGTACGGCGGAGCCCAGGTCCTCGGCCGCGCGGACCAGATCGGCTCCCTGGAGGTCGGCAAGCTCGCCGACCTGGTGCTCTGGAAACTGGACACCCTCGCCCACTCCTCCATCGCCGACCCGGTCACCGCGCTCGTCTTCGGCGCCGCCGCCCCCGTCACCCTCTCCCTCGTCAACGGGAAGACGGTCGTCGAGGACAACCACCTGACCACGGTGGACGAGGACGCCATCGCCCGCGCCACCCGCGACGAGGCGCGCCGCCTCGCGCAGATCGCCGCCGGGGCCTGACGGCCCCGGGGCACCTCCCCCAGAACGGCCGGCCGGAGGGGGACGGCCCTCGGCCGGCCGCCGTGGACCCGAGCGGGGTCCACGGCAGCCGGTCCGGCGAACGCGCTCAGAAGTGTGCGTTCGCCGGACCGGTGACCCAAGCTGCCGCACCAGCTGCACAACCTGCCCCACCTGCACCAACGCACCACCTCCCTGACACCCGCGTCGCCTTGACGTGTACCCGACCGGAGGAACCGCCGTGGCAGCACAGCCCAGGTTTCGCAACGACGAAGTCGCAGTTCCCGACCAGCAGCCGGTACCGGACGACCCGCAGGTCGCCGGCGGCAAGCATCCGGTCGACGAGACTCTCCCCCCACTGAAGATGTTCACCAGCGGACTGCAGCATGTGGCCGCGATGTACGCGGGCGTGGTGGCCCCGCCCATGATCGTGGGACCCGCCGTCGGACTCACCGCCAAGGAGACCACCTTCCTGATGGGGGCGAGCCTCTTCACCGCGGGCATCGCCACCCTGCTCCAGACCCTCGGCTTCTGGCGCATCGGCGCCCGGCTGCCGTTCGTCAACGGCGTCTCGTTCGCCGGGGTGACGCCGATGATCGCGATCGGCAAGGACCGCGGACACGACGGCATCGCCGTCATCTTCGGCGCGATCCTCGTGGCCAGCCTCCTCGGCTTCGTCCTCGCCCCCTACTTCTGCAAGCTGGTCCGCTTCTTCCCGCCCGTCGTCACCGGGACCGTCATCACCCTGATCGGCGTCTCGCTGCTGCCGGTCGCCTTCAACTGGTCCCAGGGCGGCAACGCGACGGCCGACGGATACGGGTCGGCGACCAACATCTCCATGGCCGCCGTCACCCTGGTCATCGTCCTTGCCCTGCGTAAACTGCTGCGCGGTTTCCTGCAGCAGATCGCGATCCTGCTCGGTCTGGTCGCCGGCACCCTGATCGCGATCCCGGTCGGCATCACCGACTTCGGCGCGATCAAGGACGCCGACCTGGTCGGCTTCCCGACCCCGTTCCACTTCGGGGCACCGCAGTTCGAGATAGCCGCCATCGTCTCGATGTGCATCGTGATGCTCGTCTGCATGACCGAGTCCACCGCCGACATGCTGGCCCTCGGCAAGATCGTCGGCCGACCGGCGGACGAACGGACCATCGAGGGCGGTCTGCGCGCCGACACCCTCGGCAGCGCCGTCAGCCCGCTCTTCAACGGCTTCATGTGCAGCGCCTTCGCGCAGAACATCGGCCTGGTCGCGATGACCAAGGTGCGCAGCCGGTTCGTCGTCGCCGCGGGTGGCGTCATCCTGATCGTGCTCGGTCTGGTCCCCGTGGCCGCGTCCGTCATCGCGCTCGTCCCGCTGCCGGTGCTCGGCGGTGCGGGCATCGTGCTCTTCGGCTCGGTCGCCGCGAGCGGCGTCCAGACGCTGGCCACCGCCGCCCTGGAGAAGGGTGAGAACGCGCTGATCGTCGCGGCCGCCGTCGGCATCGGACTGATCCCGATCGCCGCGCCGGAGTTCTATCACGCGTTCCCGAAGGACCTCCTCGTCGTGCTGGACTCGGGGATATCCACCGGGTGCGTCGTGGCGATCGTCCTCAACCTGGCCTTCAACCACCTGGGCGGGAAGCCGGAGGCGGGGGACGAGGGGGAGCCCTCCGTCCCGGCGACGGCGCCGGTGGGCGCGCACTGAGCGCGTCCGGTACGGCGCGGTGGCGCGCACGGCGGGAGCCGTACGCGCCACCGGCGTACTCCGGGCAGGTCCGGGCGGGACTCAGCCGATGTGGTAGCTGTCGCCGTACACCTTCCACTCCGGCGGCGGATCCAGGTTCAGATTGCCCTCCTTCAGGAAGACCCGCTGGGCGGTGTCCACCCGGCTGGTGTCCGAGTGGGCCCCCTCCTGCCGCAGCGCCCAGACCCGCGCGTCCAGGAAGGCGTTGAGGTAGGTCACCTCGTCGCCGCCCTGCGACGGCGGCTTCGCCCTGGCGAGCGCGCGCCTGCGGATGGAGCTGAAGCTGGTGCTGTCGCTGCCGTCGCCGTGCGTGACCATGGCGTCGTAGTACGCGAACTGGCCGAGCGCGCCGAGGCCGTCGGCCTTCGCCCGATCGACGGCCGGGTCGAAGTACGCCCGGTCCCGTTCGTCGTTCTGCGCCTGCTTGAAGGCCGGGTCCGACGCGGCGGTCGCCCAGTCCTCGGCGAAGTCCGGGTCGAGGCCGTCGTGCGAGTCGGTGCCGTTCACCTCCCGCAGAGCGGGCAGATATTTCGCGAGGACATTGCCCGGCTTGCGCCGGGTGTACAGCTCGACGAGGTCGAGCATGTCGCCGGTGCCGGAGCAGAAGCCGATGATGCCCGCGGTGTAGCCGCGGCCGTCGCCGATGTCCTCGATGTACTTGAACTGCGCCTTCCAGTCGAGCGTGGAGTTCTCCGCGCTGGAGACCAGCTCCATGGCGATCTCCTTCTTCGCTGGATTGCCCAGCCCGGTGGCGGCAGCCGCCTGCCGGGTGGCGGAGACTTCCCGGTGCACGGCCCGATGTGTCGGGGCACCGGCGGAGGCGGTGGCGGGTGCCGTCGTGAGGGTCACCCCGAATGCGACCAGCGCGAGCCGTCCGGGGCGAGTGTTGCGACGTGCGGCGTGCTTATGGCGAGCGGGCACCATTCCTCCAAAGGGAGTTCGTCGTTCCGGATCCGCTAGGAAGCTTTCCTACCAGAGCGGAGCGAGAGTCGTGCTGGAGTGAGAGTCATGCACTCCTTCGGCGCAAGCGAGTCGAGTCCGGCTCCGGCTACGGAAAGGCCCCGCACCACGCGCCGGACGCGCGACGCGGGGCCGTACGGGGCGGCCTGCGGATCAGGGGCGGACACCCTCTGGCCGATGGCTGTCAGCAGTCGGGGCAGGCCGCGTGGATCCCTACGCCCCTGGGGCCACCCTGCAGGTCGCCCAGGCCCAATGCCGCTACTGGACACGGCAGTTGAGATTTTGATCCCCGTCTTCGTCGACCGTGCAGACCGCCGATCGCGGGTTCAGACTCCGTCGATACGGTAGCTGTCGCCGTACACCTTCCAGTCGAGCGGCGTTTCCAGCTGAAGTCTGCCCTCGCGTACGAAGACCCGCTGCTCCGTGTCGACGCGACTGGTGTCGGAGTGCGAGGATTCCTTGCGGATCGCGGCGACCCGGGCATCGAGGAAGGCGTTCAGATACGTCACCTCGTCGCCGCCCCGGGACGGCGGTTCGGCGGCGTCGAGAGCCTCGCGGCGGATGGTACGGAAGCCGACCGTGCCGTCCTCGTCGGCGGACCCGTGCATCACATAGGCGTCGTAGTAGATGAACTGGCCCAGGGCGCCGAGACCGTCCTCCTTTCCCTGTTCGACCGCCGGATCGAAGTATGAGGTGTCCCGCTCGGCATCCTGCGCCGACCGGAACGCGGGGTCGGCGGCCGCCTCCACCCATGCGTCGGTGAACGGGCGACCGAGGCCGTCGTGCGCATCGCTTCCCTGCACCGCGCGCAGAGCGGGCAGGAACCGTTCCAGCGGATTGCCGGGGCGCGCTGATGCGTACCGCTCGACGACCCTCAGCATGTCGCCGGTGCCGGAGCAGAAGCCGATGATGCCCGCGGTGTAGCCGCGGCCGTCGCCGATGTCCTCGATGTATTTGTACTGCGCCTTCCAGTCGAGCGTGGAGTTCTCCGCGCTGGAGACCAGCTGCATGGCGATCTCCTTCTTCGCCGGATCGTCCAGCCCGGCCGCCGGGGCGCCGTTGCCGAAAACGGGCCTGGGCAAGCGCCCTGAGCACCCCGCCAGCAGGGCGGCCGCCGTGGCCAGAGCGGTGACCAGAGCCGTGGTGGGGGCGAGCCGGGAACGCGGAATGACCTTCACTTCTCCAGCCTGCCAGGTGCGGGGAAGGATCTTGGTCCACTCGCCTGTAGCGTCAGGGGTATGGATGATCAATCTGTTGTGGATGTCGGCGACGTCCGGCTGGCGTACCGGACCTGGGGCGACCCGTTCGGCTCGCCCGTCGTCCTGCTGCACGGCCTCGGCGGTTCCGCCGCGAGCTGGGAAGCGGTGGGGAGCCTCCTCGGCGAGGAATGGCGGGTGTACGCCCTCGACCTGCGCGGGCACGGGGAGAGCGACTGGCCCGACGAGTACTCCTTCGAGCTGATGAGGGACGACGTCCTCGGCTTCCTCGACGAGTGCGAGCTCGACCGCGTCGGCCTGGTCGGCCACTCCATGGGCGGCGTCGTCGCCCATCTGCTCGCCCAGGAGCACGCGGACCGGGTGGAGCGCCTGGTGCTGGTGGAGACCCCGCCGCCGTTCCCCAGTGAGCCGAGGCCCGCCGCGCAGCCCGAAGAGCCGGTCGACTACGACTGGAATGTCGTCGCGCCCATCCGGGCCCAGGTCGCCGACCCCGACCCGCAGTGGGCGGACGGTCTCGGCGAGATCGTCGCGCCGACGCTGGTGATCTCCGGCGGCCCGGAGAGCACCATGCCGCAGGGCCGGCTGGCCGACATGGCCGCCCTGATCCCGGACTGCCGGGTGATCACGCTCGGCGGCGGCCACCGGGTCCATGAGACCCACGCAGACCAGGTCGCCCAGCAGATCACCGAGTTCTTCACCAGCTGAGACACCGGCAGTCGGCTGAACCCCGGAGCGGGGTGCCCCCGGGAGCCGGCGAACCGCGCCGGTCGGCATCGTCGCCGGGCCCGGCCGGGGGCATTGTCGGTGCCGGGTGCCAAGATCGTCCGCATGGAGCTTGCACTGTTCTTCGCCGAGGTCGACGCCCAGCCGTGGGCCGAGCTGCAGCATGCGTACGGAAGCGCCGCCGATGTGCCCGACTGCCTGCGGATGCTCGCCGGGGACGAGGAGGACGCGGCATCCGAAGCACTCTCTGAGCTGTACGGCAGCATCCTGCACCAGGGTTCGGTGTACGAGGCGACGGCCCACGCGGTGCCGTATCTGGCGCGGCTCGCGGAGGCCGGGCACCGCACGGAGGACCTGCTGGTGCTGCTCGGCGGGATCGCGGAGGGCGGCGAGGACCAGGGGGAGACGGATGAAGCCGCCTGCCGGGCAGCCGTCGTCGCCCAACTGCCGTTGATCCTGGGCTGGATCGCCGACGAGAATCCCGGGTTGCGGCAGGCCGCCGCGTGGACCGCGGCCATGACAGGGGCATCCCGCCAGGTGCTGCCGGTGCTCCGGAGGCGCTGGGCGGAAGAGACGGATTCCCTTGTCCGGGCCGAACTCCTCGGTGCCATCGCCCATCTGGACCCGGCTGGGAGCGCCGCCGAGGCGAGCGAAGCCATGCGTGCGGGCGAGCCGGGCGAGGTGAGGATCGCGGCCCTGCTGACCGGCGTCGACGCCGGCCGGCCCTGGGGCCCCGCCCAGCACGAGGCGATGCTGGCGCTCCTCCCGGCCGACGAGCTGGTCCGGAGCCGCCTCGACCAGGAGCGCAACGAACCGCTGCAGTATGTCGTCGAATCCCTGCTGCTCCGTGACACCCTCGAGGACCGCGAAGCGGCGTACGCCCTGCTCGACGCGGCACTGCGCAGCCCCGACCCCGACGCCCGCGCCGAGGCGCTGTGGGCGGCCGAAACCGCCTGTCAGCTCTCGCGCAGTGCGCCCGAACGGCTGGCCGCGTCCCTGCGGGCCCTGACGGCCGACCCGGCCGCCGTGCCCGCGGCGTACTCGCTCCTCAAGAAGCTGGGCACCCATGGAGCGGTGGCCGCCCCGGTCCTGGCCGAACTCGCCGCAGGGCAGGGTGATCCGGCGGACCGGGCCCTCGAAGCGCTTGTCCTCGTGGCCCCCGCGCAGGCCGCGCCGCTCCTCGCACGCGACCTGGGGCAGCGCCCGCGCGCGCTCGGTGCCGCATGCGGCTTCCCGATCCGAGGGGCGGCCGCCCTTTCCTTCCCGTACGATCCCGACCTGCTGGACGCGATCCGTGTCCGCCTCGTCGCGGACGATCTCGAAGGCAATGAGCCGTCATGGCTCACGGCCCTGCTCACCGCCTGGGGGAGCCGGGCATCCTCGGCCCTGCCCGAACTGCGGTCCGCGCTGGCGCGGTTCCCGAAGGTCGTGCCCAAGGCGCTGGTGGCCGTCTGCCCGCCGGCACACAGCGCGGATACGGCGGAACTCCTGACCACCGCGGCTCACTCCGGACCGAAGGTGGGCAGGCTCGCGGCGGCCGGGGCGGTGCACGAACTGACCGGCGACACCGGCCCCCTGCTGGCAGCGACGGCCGCCCGGCTCGCCGAGGGTGGCTACGACGTGCGGGAGGCTGCGAGCACCGCCGGCGAACTGGGCCCGGAGGCAGCCGATCTGGTGCCCGCCCTGCGGTCCGCGCTCACCGTCCCCGAGCCGAACCGCACCATCCCGCAGCTGGACGGCGATGTCGAGATCGCCACCGCCCTGTGGCGGATCACGGGCGACGCGCAGGAGGCGGTGCCGGTGCTCGCCGGGGTGTTCGCGGAGGTCGGACCGGCCTGGATGCGCTGGACGTTCATCCGCGCCGCGCGAGCGGCGGCCCTCATCGCAGAGGCGGCCCGCCCGCTGGTCCCCGCGCTGGAGGGCCTGCTGACGGACCGGCAACAGACCCCGGCCGCGGTACTCGCCCTGCACGCGATCGCACCCGAGTCCCTCGACGCCCCTCGGCTGGCCGGCCTGCTCCTGGACGCAGCGGAGGCGGACGCCGAACCCGTCACCGCCGTCGAAGCCCTGGTTGCCCTCGGCCCGACCGCCCTCACCGACGACCACCTGAACCGGCTGACCGCCCTCGCTGAAAGAGACCTGCGGGTGACGGCATCAGGACTGGAGTCCGGAATCGCCCCGGCCGACGAACGACTGCGCGACCGGGTGCGCGAGGCGGTGCGCACACTGCGACCGCACTGACGGCGCGTGCGGGATCGCCTGCGCGCCGCCGGGAGGGCATGACGGCGCAGCCCCGCCGTCCGCGACCGCGGGGCCGGCGGGCCGTGCCGGAACTCTCCGGCGCGGCCCGCCGGATCGGCCGGTCGTGGGGCGGGCGCGTCCACGCCCCTCTCAGGCGGAAGCGGCCGTTCCGCGCAGCCGTCAGCGCCCGGGCTGCCAGTCCGGGCGCCGACCGCTCATGGCGATCGCCCGGTCGACGAGGGGCGCGTCGGCCGGTACCGGGACCGGCGGCCCGAAGACGTCGGGCCGCGGGGTGTCGTCGCGGGGCGTCAGCATGGCCAGCGACACCCGCAGGCTCGCCTCGTCCGCCTCGTATGCCTGCCCGGTGGACCGGGCCAGGTCCCAGCCGTGGACGACCAGCTCGTTCAGTGCGACCATCGCGGCCACCTCGCCCGGCAGATCCACACCGCCCGCCCTGGTCATCCCCTGCCGGGCGGAAGGGTCGCGCCAAGCTGTCACCAGCTCGTCCAGCAGGGGCGGCAGTGCCTCGCGCCAGTCGTCGCCGAGGACCGGCAGTGCGGCGGCCGGTGAGCTGTCGGTCGTCGGCCCGAGATCCTTCCGCGCCGCGTCACGGAAGGCCCTGCTCAGCCCGACCAGATGGGCGAGCAGCTCCCGTACCGCATAGTCGGGGCAGGGGGTGGGGTCGGTCAGCTGTTTCTCCTCGATGCCGTCGAGCAGTGCGGCGACCTGACGTGCGGCAGGTCCCAGATCGGCCGTGGGCATCGTTTGGTTCTCGGTATCCATACTCTTCAGACCGCTCCGGCACCCGGAACTCATCGGTCCTCGCGCGGGGCGTCCGCGCCGGACACCGGCGGCGAGATTCCCCCGCACCGTCGTCCTCGGCGGCTGACAGGGGATCACCCGGGCAGACATGGCGTGCGGGATGTCGCACCGTATCGTCCATGGGTCCCGGAACCCCTGTCCGTACCGTTCAGCGGGTACGTGACCGTGGGGACGGTCGGGAGCCGATCGGGCCGCGGGTCACGCCTTCAGGGCATGGCCACCGAACCCGCCGCCCACAGCGGCCCGCTGCCACCAGACATCCAGCGCCGACGGATCCATGGAGCCCCACTCCGGTGTGGCCTCCACCAGGGCCTGCCCCAGTCGCCGCCCCAGATCCACCATGGCCCGGCCGGCCGGGGTGCGCTCGGAGTCGTACGTACGGAGTGCCTCGGCCCAGTGGGGCGTGGATCTGAGCGCCGACTCCAGTGCCGTCGCGTCCTGGAGCGCCTTGACCGCACCCGCACCGGTGTGCGGGCGGGCCACGGTCGCCGCGTCGCCGGTCAGCAGAAGCCGGCCGGTGGCGTAGTGCGGCGCCGTGAAGTCGTACAACGGCTGGATGAACAGCTCGTCCGGCGCGGTCAGGCCGATCAGGTCGCCCCAGTACGGTGGCAGCGACTCGGCGGCGATACGGGCGAGATGAGTGTGCAGAGCGTCCGTGAGTGTGCCGGGCGGCAGACTCGTCGGAGTCTCCAGCGACAGTTCGAGATCCGGGGGAGGAGCGGTGTAGAGCACCCAGTTCACCCGGTGGCCGCCGGTGGCGTCCGGGATGCGGTAGATGATCACGTGACCGCCGGGGAAGACGACGTACGCACACTCCTCGACGTCCCACAGGCGCTGATCGGAAGCGGTCATCCTGGAGACGGGGAAGGCGCCGCGCCAGGCGAGATAGCCGGCGTACTCGGGGCGCGCCGCGGTGGCGAGCCCGGCGCAGACCTCGGTGCGGACGAGGGAGCGGTAGCCGTCCGCACCGATGGCGAAGTCGAACACCTCGGTACGGTCGCTGCCGTCGACGCCCGTGATGCGTAACGCAACCCCGTCCGGGGTGTGCCGCACCGCGCCGACGGTGGTGCCGGTGCGGTACTCGACCTCGCCCGGAACCCGGGTCCGCAGTTCCCGCCAGAGCGGACCCCAGTTGTACGTACGGAACGGGAAGGGCATCTCGCCGATCAGCTTCCCGAGCGGCTCGCCGCCCTCGCCGCGTAGGTACCAGCGTCGACGGTTCAGCTGGATCCAGGGCATCCCCGCGTCCAGATACCCGGCCGACCGAAGCTCCTCGTAACGGTCGTCGTGCACGGCCAGCCCGACACCCCGCTCCGCCAACTGCCCCGGCGCACGCTCCAGGACCACGATCTCGTCGGCACCGCCCCGATGCGCGGCCAGTGCGGCGGCGCATCCGGCGACGCTGCCGCCCACGACGACGACCCGGCCTCGACGCATCTGATGTCTCCTCGGCTGCACGGTGGAAGAATGTCCCACGGACCACAACCCTGGTGCCGGCGCCGCGCCCCGACGTCGCGCTGCCCGGCCTGGAAGAGCCGGGCCGTCACGGGCGGCCTCCCATCGGATACGTCACCGACCCTGAAGTTGGCGAAGAGCCCGAAGAAGTGAGCCTGGAACTGGAGCGGGCCCTGGTTCGTCAGGGTGTCACAGCTTGCGGGCGAGGCCGCCGTGCTCGCCGATGGGTTCCGGGGTGGGGGAAGTGGGGTCAGGGCGCCAGAAGGGGACCGAGACGACCCCGGGGTCCAAAAGTTCCAGGCCGTCGAAGAACGCCGCGATTTCGTCGACGGGGCGCAGGAAGTACGGTACGGCGCCGGTTTCGTTGTACGCGTCCTGGGCTTGTTCGTAGTCGGCGTCGGTGCCCCGTGAACCGTCGTTGATGGAGAGGAAGCTGCCGGACGGCAGTGCGTCCATCAGGCGGGTGACGATGGCGCGTGCCTGTTCGTAGTCGGCGACGTGGCCCAGGATGTTGCTGAGAATCAGGGCGGTGGGGCGGGTGAGGTCCAGCGTCTCGGCGGCGGCCGCCAGGATGCGATCAGGGTCGGCCAGGTTGGCGTCGACGTAGGCGGTCGCCCCCTCGGGGGTGGAGGTGAGCAGGGCACGGGCGTGCGCGAGGACCATCGGGTCGTGGTCGACGTAGACGATCCTGGTCTCGGGGGCGAGCCGCTGGGCGACCTCATGGGTGTTGTCCACGGTCGGCAGGCCGGTCCCGACGTCCAGGAGCTGCCGGATGCCCTCCTCGGTGACCAGGTGCGTGAGGGTGCGGCGCAGGAAAGCACGGCTGCTGCGAGCGATGGTGACGATGCCGGGGAAGACGGCGCTGTACGCGTTGCCGGCTTCCTCGTCAACGGGGTAGTTGTCTTTCCCACCCAGCCAGTAGTTCCAGATCCGGGCCGAGTGCGGCACCGACATATCGATCATCTGATGCACCGCCGGTCCGGGCGACGTCGCGTGGTCGGTCATGGGTACCGTCCGTCTTTCAACCGAGGAGTGAACTGTCAACGCACAACCTACGCCCCAACAATCTGGATGCGTACATCAGTTCACGTCTCCGGCGGGTTCGATCGGTGTCAACCCCCTTGAACTGTGCAGCTCTTCCTATTCCAGCCAGCCTCACGGTGAGGCCGGCCCAGGAGGGCACGCGCCTCGCGCCCTCCACCGCATCGTCCGGCGCCGCCTCAGCTGCAGGCGGTCGCCTCGGCCTTCGTCACGACCCGTGCATGCCGTTCACGTCCGGGGAATCCCCGTTCGGGCGATCATGTTCGGTGCATTGTTCGAGGTCGGACCGTGAGGAACAATCTCAGGGCAGAATGAGGTCGTCATGGACACACATCCCCTCCGCCTCACCGCTCACGGCCTGGTGCTTCGTGAATGGACGAGCGATGACCTCGCCGTCATGCAAGAGCTGTTCGACGACCGCGATGTCGCATATCGGACCCCTTTGGAATCGCCGTTTGGCCAGGCCGCCGCACTGAGTTACCTGCACAGCGCCCAACGAGCCCGGCAGGGGAACGGCCGGATCCACCTGGCCATCACCACCGATGGGCATCAGGCACTGGGAGAAGTCCTGCTCAACCGGACCACCGGCAGCATCGGCTACATCGTGGGCGCCGCCCACCGGGGACAGAAGTTGGCAGCGCGCGCTCTTCGAACAATGACCGAGTACGCGCACACCAACGCCGCCCTGCCACGGGTGATCCTGGAGATCGAACCCGACAACCACCCCAGCATCGCAGTCGCGCGATCCGCCGGCTTCCACCCCTCCGACTCGGCACCCGAGACCGTTACCGACAAGGGCCGGACCTACGAACTACTCACCTGGGAACATCGCCTGACTGCCGGCCGAGGTTAAAAGACAAGCTGAGTCCCTCCGCCCCCGGTGCTGTGCGGTACCGGGGGCGGAAAGCTCTACGGAGTCGGAGCGGCTCAGACCAGCTGCTCGTACGCCGGCAGCGTGAGGAAGTCCGCGTAGTCCTGGTCCAGCGACACCTGGAGGAGCAGGTCGTGGGCCTGCTGCCACTTGCCGGAGGTGAATGCCTCCTCGCCGATCTCCTCGCGGATCGCGGCGAGTTCCTCGGCGGCGACCTTGCGGGCCAGGTCCGCCGTGGCGTGCTCGCCGTTCTCGAAGACCACGTCCGCGTTGATCCACTGCCAGATCTGCGAGCGGGAGATCTCCGCGGTGGCGGCGTCCTCCATCAGGTTGAAGATGGCGACGGCGCCCATGCCGCGCAGCCACGCCTCGATGTAGCGGATGCCGACGGCGACGGCGCCCAGCAGGCCGTCGTACGTGGGCTTGGCGTCCAGGGTGTCGATGGCGATCAGGTCGCCCGGCGCCACGGAGACGTCCTCGCGCAGGCGGTCCTTCTGGTTCGGCTTCTCGCCGAGGACCGCATCGAAGGAGGCCATGGCGATCGGGACGAGGTCCGGGTGGGCGACCCAGGAGCCGTCGAAGCCGTCGTTCGCCTCGCGGTCCTTGTCGGCCTTGACCTTCTCGAAGGCGACCTTGTTGACCTCGGCGTCACGGCGGGACGGGATGAATGCCGCCATGCCGCCGATCGCGTGCGCACCGCGCTTGTGACAGGTGTGGACGAGGAGTTCCGTGTACGCGCGCATGAACGGGGCGGTCATCGTCACCGCGTTGCGGTCCGGCAGGACGAACTTCGAGCCGCCGTCACGGAAGTTCTTGACGATGGAGAAGAGGTAGTCCCAGCGGCCCGCGTTCAGCCCGGAGGCGTGGTCGCGGAGTTCGTAGAGGATCTCCTCCATCTCGTACGCGGCGGTGATCGTCTCGATCAGGACGGTCGCGCGGACCGTGCCCTGCGGGATGCCGACGTAGTCCTGGGCGAAGACGAAGATGTCGTTCCAGAGGCGGGCCTCCAGGTGCGACTCCGTCTTCGGGAGGTAGAAGTAGGGGCCCTTGCCGAGGTCGATGAGGCGCTGGGCGTTGTGGAAGAAGTAGAGGCCGAAGTCGACCAGCGCGCCCGGCACCGGGGCGCCGTCGAGCTGGAGGTGACGCTCGTTCAGGTGCCAGCCGCGGGGGCGGGTGACGACGGTGGCGAGCTCGTCGGCGGGCCCCAGGGCGTACGACTTGCCGGACTTGGGGTCCGTGAAGTCGATGCGGCGCTCGTAGGCGTCGATCAGATTGAGCTGGCCGAGGATGACGTTCTCCCACGTGGGGGCGGACGCGTCCTCGAAGTCGGCGAGCCAGACCTTGGCGCCCGAGTTCAGGGCGTTGATGGTCATCTTGCGGTCGGTCGGACCGGTGATCTCCACCCGGCGGTCGTTCAGCGGGGCCGGGGCCGGGGCGACCTTCCAGGAGTCGTCCGCGCGGATCGCTGCCGTGTCGGGCAGGAAGTCCAGCGTGGAAGTGCGGGCGATCTCGGCGCGGCGCTCGGCGCGGCGGGCGAGCAGCTCGTCACGGCGGGGCGTGAACTGCCGGTGCAACTCGGCCACGAACGCGAGGGCCGCGTCGGTCAGGACCTCATCCTGCCGGGGCAGGGGCTCGGCATCGACGATGGCCAGCGGGGACGGCGCTGGTGCGGACATGAGCTGTCACTCCTTCAGCGGGCGGTGCGGGGGGCGCCTTCGCGGCCGTCGGGTCGCCTCAATGGCACGGCGTGCCAGGGCTCCGGGATACGGCCTGGGCGCCGTCTGGGGTACAGGGCGCTTCTGACCAGTGGATAGTAGTTTCCTCATGGTGGAAGTTCAACTGATCCTTGCAAGGAAACCCGTGGCTTCAGCCATCGGGAGGAATTGCATCCCCTGGCGGCGACGCGGAGCGTCGCGGTATCGGATCGTCTCGGGCGCGGAGCGCTCGCAGTGCTGTTCTGCCCGGCGGAGCCGGGGAATGCGAACGCGTGTCCGGTTGATCGCTGGATGGGGCGGTCGGGGCGCTGGTGGGGTGCAGGTGTGCGGGTATCCGACTTATGGTCGGCTCTTATGAAGCTGGTGGTGCGGGTGAAGCTGCTGCCAACGCCCGTGCAGGCGGCGGCACTTGAGGCGACCTTGCGTACCTGCAACGAGGCGGCGACCTGGCTGTCCGCTCGTGCCTTCGCCCATGACCGGAAGGCCCTGGATGCCTGGTCGAAGGAGCGGGAGGCGTCGTCGGGCAGGGTGGATCCGGCACCCCGGCCTCGGTCGGGCGAGATGTCCGCAGTCAAGACGAAACGCCAAGGCTCCCGGCCGACGGGCGACAGGCCGCGCAAGCCACGGCCGGTGCGGTCCTCCCGGGCCGCCCTGCAGGTGCTGGCGTACGGGGAGGTGAAGGAGCACGGCCTGTCCGCGCAGCCCGCCCTGCACGTGCTGCGCAAGGTCGCCGACGCCTACACCACTCTCGCCGCGAACGCGCAGGCCGGGAACCTGGGCAAGCCCGGATCGAAACGGTACGAGAAGGCGATGGGCAAGCCGGTCGCCTTTCGGCCCGGTGCTGCTCAGGCCTTCGACGATCGCTGTCTGTCCTGGCAGACCGAGGCCCGTACCGTCTCGATCTGGAGCACCACGGGACGGCTGAAATCCCTCGCCTACACCGGACAGGCCGAACAACTCCGAGTCCTTGACGTGCACCGGCAGGGCGAGAGCGATCTCGTCCACACCGACGGGCAGTGGTACCTGTTGGCCACCTGTGAGATCCCCGAGACGGTCCTCAACGCGATGCCGGACGGGTTCGACGGGGTGGACCTGGGGATCGTCAACATCGCCACCACCTCCACCGGCACTCGGTACAGCGGACGCAAGCTGAACCGGGCCCGGGAGAACGCCCGGCGGGTGCGCTCCACGCTTCAGGGGAAGGGCACCAAGTCCGCCAAGCGGCGGGCGAAAAAGTACGCGGGCCGCGAAGCACGCCGGGCCCGCGACATCAACCACAAGATCTCGAAGTGCATTGTGGCGGAGGCTGAACGCACCGGACGCGGCATCGCCCTGGAGGACCTTTCCGGGATCCGCGAGCGGGCACGGCTCAGGAAGCCCCAACGCGTCACCCTGCACTCCTGGTCCTTCCACCAGTTCGGCACGTTCGTGGCCTACAAGGCGCGTCGGGCCGGGGTCCCGGTGGTGTATGTCGATCCGGCGTACACCAGCCAGGAATGTTCCCAGTGTCACCACATCGATAAGCGTAACCGGCCTGCTCAGGCCGTGTTCGCGTGCCGGGTCTGTGGCTTCGTTGAGCACGCGGACCTGAACTCGTCCCACAACATCGCCGCCCGCGGCTGGTGGACGTGGGTCTGCGGGGCCCCGTCAACGGCCCCTGCCACCCCGGAACTCACGCTCCTCGCGTAAGACATCCAAGGTGGCTGGACGCAGCCGGGCCTCGCCGAAGCCATCGACGACCCGAGCAGCAAGCCCGGGAATTCATTCCCGGGTAGTTGACTGGTTTGTTGATGTCGAGATTCTCCGGGTCGACACAAGTGGCGTGGGGTCGGCGCAGCGTGCCGGCGCGCCCACAGCCCGTTCAGCCGAGGTGCCTCAGGTCCTCCGCGGTGTCGATGTCGTACGCCTCCGCCACATCGGAACACTCGACGAGGGTGATCGCATCGCGGTGCGCCCGCAGGTACGCACGCGCCCCCTGGTCACCCACGGCGCCCGCCGCGATGTCCGCCCACCGGTCGGCACCGAACAGCACCGGATGGCCGCGCTCCCCGTCGTACGAGGCTGCCGCCAGCGTCACCCGGGAGCGGTACGCCGACCGGACCCGGGCCACCGCCTGCGCACCGATGCCCGGCTGGTCGACCAGGAGGACGAGCGCCGCGTCCGCCTCCGTACCGGAGAGCGTGCCGAGCCCCGCCCGCAGTGAGGAACCCATGCCTTCCTGCCATTGCGGGTTGACGGTCACCGCGCATCCCGAGAGGTCCGCCCGCGCCCGCACCTCGTCCGCAGCGGCGCCGAGCACCACATGGACGGGGTCGCAGCCGCCCTCCCGCAGCATGCGTATGGCGTGCTCGACGAGCGGCCGCCCGCGGTGTTCCAGCAATGCCTTCGGCCGGCCGCCGAGCCGTCGGCCACCGCCTGCGGCGAGCAGCAGACCTGCGATGACCGGGGGAGATGAATGAGCCATGAGGCCCTGAATACCCCACGACGCCCATGAATTCCCACTCGACCCGGCCGTGGCCCGCATCCCCTAGGGGCTCCATCATGGTCACCCTGAATTCTGTCCCCGGAGTGGCGCACGGCACCTTTCATGGCGTTAACTTGCCCACCCCCGGACACTTGACCACGGTCCGGGACATGATCGAAACACTGGCATGAAGATGTGCGAGGGGGAGTGCTTTGTTGCGAAGCATGGGGCAGACGCGGGCGACCGGCAGTGGCGAGGACCCGAGGGTGACGGAGTTGCGTACGGCGGTCTCCCGGCTCCGCCGTGAGCTGGCGGGGCATCCCGCGGAGTTCCCCGACCGCGGGATCGCCGAGGACGAACTGGCGGCCCTGGATGCGATGGCGGTCACCGGTGTGCCCGAGATTCCGCGGCTGCGCCGCTCACTGCTGCTGATCGCGGGGGCGGTCGGCTCGGTCAGCGCACTGGCATCCGCGCTCAGGGACGTGCGGGTCGCCGTGGATCTCTTCGGCGAGCCGCCGCGCCGCTGACGTACGGGAGGGGAGGGCGCGGGCCGGGGGTCAGCGGCGGATGAGGCGGCGCGCCGTTGCCGCAGCGACCGCCGACGTGCGGGAGTCGACGCCCAATTTGGCATAGATGTGTACCAGATGGGACTTAACTGTCGCCTGACTGAGGAACAGCGCCTTGCTGATCTGCAGGTTCGACAGTCCCTCACCGACCAGTTGCAGCACCTCCAGCTCGCGCTTGGTCAGTGCCTCCGCGGGCGTCCGCATGCGGTCCATCAGCCGGTGCGCGACGGCCGGGGCGAGCGCCGAGCGGCCGGCCGCCGCCGTGCGTACCGCTGCCGCCAGTTCCTCGGGCGGGGCGTCCTTGAGGAGGTAGCCGCTCGCGCCTGCCTCCACGGCCGCCAGGATGTCGGCGTCCGTGTCGTAGGTGGTGAGGATCAGGACCCGGGGCGCGTCGGGCACCGCGGTGATCGCCGCGGTGGCCTCCGAGCCGTGCAGGCCCGCCCCGAACTGGAGATCCATCAGCACGACGTCGAACTCGCCGGTCGCCGCGAGCGCCACGGCCCGCTCGGCGGTGTCGGCCTCGGCGACCACGCGGAAGTCCGGTTCGGTGTCGAGGACGGCCCGCAGCCCCGCACGCACCACCGGGTGGTCGTCGGCGAGCAGCAGCCGGATAGGGGTGGCGGTCATGCGGCGGACCTCTCTTCATGCCCCGACAGTGGGAGGGGGAGGGTGAGCGCCAGGGCGGTGCCCTGGCCGGGGGCCGATTCCACACTCAGTGCGCCGCCGAGCGAACGGGCCCGGGACCGCATGGCCGGGAGACCGAAACCGCCGGTCGCCGTGGCCCCCGTGAGCGGCGGTGCACCCGGCGAGAAGCCCCGGCCGTCGTCCACGACGTCCAGCGACACCGAGGTGTCCATGAAGCTCAGCGTGATCTCCGCACGCCGGGCGCCGGCATGCTGCACCGTGTTGGCCAGCGCCGACTGGGCGGTACGGAGCAGCGCCACTTCGTACGGCGTCGGCAGCTCCACCGGCGTCCCGCTGACCGCGAACTGCACCGACAGATCCGGTCCGGTGGTGCGCGCACAGAGGCGTTCGAGGGCGCCCACGAGCGAACCGTTCTCCAGATCGGGCGGGGAGAGGGCGCGTACGAAGCGGCGGGCCTCGGCGAGATTGTCCTGCGCGGCTTCGCGGGCCCGGCGCACATGCGCGGTGGCGGGGGCGTCCGGCGGAAGGGTGCGTTCGGCGGCGCGTAGCAGCAGCTGAATGCTGGACAGGCCCTGCGCGAGTGTGTCGTGGATCTCGCGGGCCAGCCGCTCGCGTTCGGCGAGCGTTCCCGCCGTGCGCTCGGCGACGGCCAGCTCCGCCCGGGTCGAGACCAGCTCCTCGATCAGCTCGCGGCGCCGCTCGCTCTCCCGGAACAACGCGTCGTACCCGAGGACCGTGGCGATCGCGACCGCCGCACCGAGCAGCGGCCCGATGAAAGCGCCGGGCGTGACCGGCCCGCCGTGCATCACGAAGCCGGCGATGGAAGCTGCCGCGGTGACGACGACGGCGGGCAGACCCCAGCGCATCGGCAGCAGATGCAGTTGCAGGAAGTACAGCGGGAAGGCCAGCCACAGGGCGTCCGGCGAGAGGACGAGAAGAGCGAGCCAGATCGCCCCGAGGAGCGACAGCCACAGGGCGGCCGCCCGGTTCTGCGGCTGCACTGCGGGGGCGAGCGCGCCCGCCGCGTAGACAGCGGCCATGACGCAGACGAGCGCGACGACGGCGGGCGCGCTCGATGTGCCGTGGGTCACGGCCGGCACCGCGCAGAGCGCCAGCAGTCCCAGCAGCAGTGCGTGCAGACAGAACCGCAGCGCGGCGGCGACCGGAGTGTGCGAACGCGAATTCATGATGTGTTCCAGCGTAGACGTGCGGAGTCCGCGACCGGTCAATCGAAAGGTTGATGTCAGACCCGTCCGGCGTGCGATGTTTTCGCGGGCCGGCCGACCGAGGCTGGAGTCATGTTCGTCGCATGGAGAGATCTCCGGTTCGCCAGGGGCCGGTTCGCACTCATGGGCACGGTCGTGGTGCTGATCACGCTGCTCGTGGGCTTGTTGTCCGGTCTTACGGCCGGCCTGGCCAGGGAGAACACCTCGGCCGTCACGGGGCTGAACGCCGATCACCTCGCGTTCGCCGCCCCGCCCGACGGCCAGTCGGTGTCCTTCACCAACTCGACCGTCGAGGAGAGCGCGTGGCGGAGCTGGGCGAAGCAGCCCGGCGTCGGTTCCGCGCAGCCCCTCGGCATCCGTACGCTCAACGCCGCCACCGTTGCGGGGAAGCGGACGGCCGCCGTGTCGGCGTTCGGTGTTGAGCAGGACTCGGGCCTTGCCCCGACAGCCGGCGGAGCACACGTCGGCCCGGGGAGCGTCGTGCTTTCTGAGCAGGCCGCCGACGAGCTCGGCGCGGCCGCCGGTGACCGGGTGCGACTCGGCCGCGTCGAGGTGCGTGTGGCGGCGGTCGCAGGAGATGCCTCGTACAGCCATACACCGGTCGTGTGGACCTCGCTCGACGACTGGCAGCGCTTCGCGGACAGCGGGACGGGCGGCGCGCCGCACGCCACGGTGATCGCCCTGACCACCACCGGCGGCGCCGACCTCGCCGCCGGTGACAAGGCCGCCGGCACCAGCACGCTCTCCCTCGGCGATTCACTCACCGCCATCGGCTCCTACGAGGCCGAGAACGGCTCGCTTCAGCTGATGCGCGGCTTCCTCTTCGCCATCTCGGCCCTGGTGATCGGCGCCTTCTTCACCGTCTGGACGATCCAGCGCAGCGGTGACGTCGCCGTCCTCAAGGCGCTCGGCGCCTCCACCCCGTACCTGCTGCGCGACGCGCTCGGGCAGGCCGTCGTGATGCTCGCGATCGGCACGGGGCTGGGGACCGCGCTCGCCTCGGGCATCGGCGCGGTGGTCAGCGGCGGGGCCGTGCCCTTCGTCCTCGACGCGGCGACCGTCCTCGTTCCGTCCGCCGTCATGATCGCCCTCGGTGCCCTCGGGGCGGCGCTGTCCATCCGGCGGATCACCGCCGTCGACCCGCTCACCGCACTCGGGAGTGCCCGATGACCCTCACCCTCGCCGATGTCACCCTCACCTACCCCGACGGTGACGGCCGGCTCACCGCACTCGACCACGTCTCGCTCGACGTTCCCGCGGGCTCGCTCACCGCGGTCGTCGGACCGTCCGGCTCCGGCAAGTCCAGCCTCCTCGCGGTGGCGGCGACGCTGGTCACGCCGGACGAGGGGCGGGTCGTGATCGCAGGTCGCGAGACGGCGGGACTCGGGCGCGCGGAGAAGGCGGCGCTGCGCCGCGAACGCATCGGCATCGTCTTCCAGCAGCCGAACCTGCTGCCGTCGCTGACCGCCGCCGAACAGCTTCAGGTGATGACGCATCTGTCGGGCGGCAACGCCCGCGGCGCCCGCGGGCGGGCGCTGGAGCTCCTCGACGCGGTCGGTCTGGCCGACAAGGCGGACCGCAGGCCGCACCAGCTGTCGGGCGGCCAGCGCCAGCGGATCAATATCGCGCGGGCGCTGATGAACGATCCGGCGGTACTCCTGGTCGACGAGCCGACGAGCGCTCTCGACCACGAGCGTGGCGCGGCGGTACTGGACCTGCTGATCACGCTGACCCGGGAACGGTCGACGGCGACCGTGCTGGTCACCCACGACCGGATGCATCTGGACCGGACGGACCGGACGGTGGTGATGCGGGACGGGCGGCTGACGGAAGCGGTGCTCAGCTGATCCCCGAACGAACATGTCGGTGCCCGCCGGGTCCCTGCCCGGCGGGCACCGCTGCGTCCGTGTGGTCTCAGCCGGTCGGACCGCTGCTGGCCAACGCGTCGGACAGCTCCTTCGCGACCTGCTGGAGGATCGGCACGATCCGTTCCGTCGCCGCCTCCGTCACCCGTCCCGCCGGGCCCGAGATCGAGATCGCGGCCGAGGTGGGGGAGTCGGGTACGGAGACCGCCAGGCAGCGGACCCCTACCTCCTGCTCGTTGTCATCGACCGCATAGCCCGCCCGGCGGACCTGGTCGAGGGCGTCCAGGAAACCGTCCGGGGTGGTGATCGTCTTCTCGGTGGCGGCCGGCATTCCGGTGCGGGCCAGCAGCGCCCGGACCTCCTCCGGCGGAGTGTGCGCGAGCAGCGCCTTGCCCACCCCGGTGGAATGGGGGAGCACCCGGCGGCCGACCTCGGTGAACATCCGCATCGAGTGCTTCGACGGCACCTGGGCGACGTAGACGATCTCGTCGCCGTCGAGCAGCGCCATGTTCGCGGTCTCGCCGGTCTCCTCGACGAGCCGTGCGAGATACGGGCGGGCCCAGGTCCCGAGCAGCCGCGACGCGGACTCGCCGAGCCGGATCAGGCGCGGGCCGAGGGCATAGCGCCGGTTGGACTGCTGGCGTACGTAGCCGCAGATGACCAGGGTGCGCATCAGCCGGTGAATGGTGGGCAACGGGAGTCCGCTGCTCGCGGAGAGTTCGCTGAGCCCGACCTCGCCCCCGGCGTCGGCCATCCGTTCCAGCAGATCGAAGGCGCGCTCAAGTGACTGCACACCGCCGCTCGAACCGGTGGGTTTGGAGTCGGATGTGCTGGCGTGGGACGGCGGCACGTCAACGGTCCTTTCGAGGCGTAAGGGCAAGGCAGCAGCCTACCGGGAGGTTCCCCATCGGCCCACTGCCCCCGGTGCGGCGTCCTGGCCGGTCAGGGCCTGTTTGTCCGGGTGCTCGGGATCAGCCGGACCGTTCCGCGATGCCGCACCTGGTCCATGCTACGTTCCGCTCTTCGAAATTGGTCTTTTACTTTGTGGAAATCTCCAGTCGGATGTGCGGAGTGGTCCGCTGGCTGTCCGGCGAGGAAGGTGGGGTCTTGACGGGCTGGAATCCCGAGTGGAGACTCCTTCAACAGTTCGTTGAATTTCTTCGGTGGCCGTGAGCCGCCGACCATCCGGAAGTGAGGGGCACGGGTGTCCGGTGCGGACGTGAACCTGGTACTGCGCTCGACGCGCGTCGTCACCCCCGCGGGGACGCGCCCCGCGACGGTGGCCGTCGCCGGCGGCACGATCGACGCCGTCCTGCCGTGCGACACCGAGGTGCCGGCCGACGCCCGGCTCCAGGACTTCGGTGACGACGTCCTGCTGCCCGGCCTCGTCGACACCCATGTCCACGTGAACGACCCCGGCCGCACCGAGTGGGAAGGCTTCTGGACCGCCACCCGCGCCGCCGCGGCGGGTGGGATCACCACGCTGCTCGACATGCCCCTCAACTCCCTCCCGCCGACCACCACCGTCGGTCATCTGCGTACGAAGCAGCAGGTGGCAGCCGCCAAGGCGCACATCGACACCGGCTTCTGGGGCGGCGCGATCCCGTCCAACGTGAAGGATCTGCGGCCGCTGTACGAGGCCGGGGTCTTCGGCTTCAAGTGCTTCCTGTCGCCCTCCGGGGTCGAGGAGTTCCCGGAGCTGGACCAGGAACAGCTGGCCCGCTCCCTGGCCGAGATCGCCGGCTTCGACGGGCTGCTGATCGTGCACGCCGAGGACCCGCACCACCTGGCGGCCGCACCGCAGCGCGGCGGACCCGCCTACGCCGACTTTCTCGCCTCCCGGCCGCGCGACGCCGAGAACACCGCCATCGAGAGCCTCATCGCGCACGCCAGGCGGCTGAACGCGCGCATCCACGTCCTGCACCTGTCGTCCAGCGACACGCTGCCGCTGATCGCCGCCGCCAAGCAGGAGGGGGTACGCGTCACCGTCGAGTCCTGCCCGCACTTCCTCACCCTCACCGCAGAGGAAGTCCCGGACGGGGCGACGGAGTTCAAGTGCTGCCCGCCGATCCGGGAAGCCGCCAACCAGGATGCGCTCTGGGCCGGGCTCGCCGACGGTACGATCGACTGCATCGTCTCCGACCACTCGCCCTGCACCGTGGACCTCAAGACGCCGGACTTCGCCTCGGCCTGGGGCGGCATCTCCTCCCTCCAGCTCGGACTGCCCGCCATCTGGACCGAGGCGCGCCGGCGCGGCCACTCGCTCGACGATGTGGTCCGCTGGATGTCCACCGCCCCCGCCGAGCTGGCCGGACTGACCCGCAAGGGCGCCATCGAGGCCGGGCGCGACGCCGACTTCGCGGTCCTCGCCCCCGACGAGACCTTCACCGTCGACCCCGCCGAGCTCCTCCATCGCAACCAGGTCACCGCCTACGCCGGTATGACCCTGCACGGTGTCGTGAAGTCGACCTGGCTGCGCGGGCAGCGGATCGCAGCCGACGGCGTCTTCACGGAGCCCACCGGCCGCCTGCTGGAAAGGAACCACTGACCATGACGGCGACAGCGCACTTCACCGGTGACGCCGACCCGTACGGAGGCGGCGATCCGTACGCCGACTACCGCACCGCCGACTTCCCCTTCACCCACTTCGTCGATCTCGCCGACCGGCGGCTCGGCGCGGGTGTGATCGCCGCCAACGACGAGTTCTTCGCCGAGCGCGAGAACCTGCTGAAGCCGGAGCCCGCGGAGTTCGACCCGGAGCACTTCGGGCACAAGGGCAAGGTCATGGACGGCTGGGAGTCCCGTCGCCGCCGCGGCGTCAGCGCCGCGCAGCCGCACCCCTCGGACGAGGACCACGACTGGGCGCTGGTACGGCTCGGCGTGCCCGGCGTCATACGCGGCATCGTCGTCGACACCGCCCACTTCCGCGGCAACTACCCGCAGGCCGTCTCCATCGAAGCGGCCTGTGTGCCCGGCTTCCCGTCCCCCGAGGAACTCCTCGCACCGGACGTGACGTGGACAACCCTCATACCCCGTACGGCCGTCGGCGGCCACGCGGCCAACGGCTTCGCGGTCGACGCCGGCCGGTGCGTCACCCATCTGCGGGTCAACCAGCACCCCGATGGCGGAATCGCCCGGCTCCGGGTCTACGGAGAGGTCGCCCCCGACCCCGCATGGCTGGCCGCCCTCACCACCTTCGACCTCGCCGCGCTGGAGAACGGCGGCCAGGTCGAGGACGCCTCCGACCGCTTCTACTCCCCGGCCACCAACACCATCCAGCCCGGTCGCTCCCGCACGATGGACGACGGCTGGGAGACCCGACGCCGCCGCGACAAGGGCAACGACTGGATCCGCTACCGGCTCGCCGAGCAGGCGGAGATCCGGGCCGTCGAGATCGACACCGCCTGCCTCAAGGGCAACTCGGCGGGATGGGCGAGCCTGTCGGTGCGGGACGGGAGGAGCGGAGACTGGGCGGAAGTGCTGCCGCGGACCCGGCTGCAGCCCGACACGAATCACCGCTTCGTCCTCCCGGAGGCCGTGCGCGCCACGCACGTGCGGATCGACATCTTCCCGGATGGCGGTATCTCACGGCTGCGGCTGTTCGGCTCGCTGACGGAGGAGGGGGCGGCCCGACTGGCCGCCCGCCACCAGGAACTGGGCGGCTGACGAGGACGGGCGGCCCTGCCGCCCCTCGCGGGTGGCGACGCCTGCCACGCCTTCGGGCGCGGCGGCTCCCGCCACCCCCTCGGGTGCGCCCGATGCGTCCGCATCCAGGGCTTATGGGACCCTGAGTGCGTCGCACATCCCGAGCAGGAGTTGTCATGATCTTCATCGCCGTCAAGTTCACCGTCCACAGCGAAGAGCGCGACAACTGGCTGCCCGCCGTCGAGCCCTTCACCCTCGCCACCCGTCAGGAACCGGGCAACCTGTTCTTCGAGTGGTCGTACAGCGTCGAGAACCCGGACCAGTTCGTGCTCCTGGAGGCCTTCGCGTCCCCCGAGGCCGGAGAGGCGCATGTGAAGTCCGAGCACTTTGCGGCGGCTATGGACCAGATGGCGGACCTCGTCGCGGTGACCCCGGAGATCATCAATGTCGAGGTCCCGGGCGACGGTTGGTCCCGGATGACGGAGCTCAGGCCCAGCCGTCAGTAGTCCGTGAGTCCTGACGGTTCAGACCGACCGGCACCTGGGGCGGCGTCGCGGGCTGGGCGCGCACATCTGCCGCGTTGTCGTCCATCACCATGGCTCCATCCTCCGCCTTGCAGCCGCACGCACCCAGCCCCGATCCTTATCCCACCCCCCATGTGCCGGTCGGTCTCAGAACTCCTCGTGGACATCCGTCATCCGGGCGGAGGCGCGCTCGACGTGGGTGCGGACCTTGCGGTGGGAGGCGTTGTGTTCCTCTTTCCAGGCCGGGAGTTCGGTCTGGTCTTTCTCGCTCACTCCGGCCGGTTGCGGCGCTGCGATCGCGGATCCGGCGCGCCTGACGCCACCGGTGCGGGCGTCGGCTGACGGTGCACCAGGGCTTCGGTCGGGTCGAAGTGCAGTGTTTGTCCGCCGTCGCCTGCGGCCCGGTACGGACACCGCAGGAACTCTCCTGGCTCCAGGCGTACTGCTACCCGCCGTCACAGTGAAACAACGAAGACTTCGCTGTGGGATTCGTTTCGCTGAATGGAACCTACTGACCCCCCACCTAAAGTAACCCACCGGGTTGCGCGCCTTCAAATACCCCCCGGGGGGATAACCCGGTTGCCTGTCTGCCTGAAACGGGCCGATCCCGGATCGGTCTTGGATCACACCCCCCGTGCGGTGGGGAATGCGTAGAAGGAACGATGACCATGAATGCTCACTCCTCTGTGCTGGTTCGGTGGTCACGCACGTGCCTGGCCGCTGTCGCCGTTGCCGGAGCACTGGGACTGCTCAGCGCGTGCGGCGGATCGTCACACCCCAAACCAGCGGGCGCGCTGAGTCCCGGCACTGGCCAGACCCTGCCGGGAACGCCCGGTGTCTCCGGAACCGGCGGTACGGTCACCCCACCACCCATCACGTCCTCGGCCTCACCTGCCACCGGCCAACCGTCCGCTCCGACGGCCGCCAACGCGGTGACGATCAAGAACTTTGCCTTCTCCCCGGCCAAACTGACGGTCAAGAAGGGCACGAAGGTCACCTGGACCAACACCGACCCCGACACTCACACCGTCACCAGCAAACAAGGGTCGGGCGGGCCGCTGAAGTCGGCAGGCCTGGCCACCAACGCCACCTACAGCTACACCTTCACCAAACCCGGCACCTACGCCTACTACTGCACCGTCCACCCGTTCATGACCGCCACCGTGGAGGTGACCCCATGACCGGACCCACACACGACTCCAGCGGCGACGGCGAGCACGGTATGACCCGTCGTCAGCTCATGCGGCACTCCGCCTGGTTCGGTGGCGCCGTGGTCCTGACAGTCACCGGGGGAGAGGTGATCAGCCATATCTCCGGTTCGTCGGACCCCACCCCGGCAGGCAGCGCAGACCTGCGGTTCGTGCAGATCTCCGACAGCCACATCGGCTTCCATGGCCCGGCCAACATGAATGTCGCCGGAACACTCACTGCAGCGATCAATCAGGTCAACTCCCTCGGATTCTGACCCGACTTCGTCATGCACAGCGGTGACCTGACACACCTTTCCACCCCCGCCCAGTTCGACCAGGTCAAGCAGATACTGTCGCAGCTGCGCACGGACCGGATCTTCACCGTGCCGGGCGAGCACGACTCGATCGGAGATAACGGACGGGCATACCGACAGGCTTTCGCCAAAAACACCCTCGGCGACGGCTGGTACAGCTTCGACACCCATGGTGTGCACTTCATCGCGCTGGTCAACACTCTGCACCTTGAGCAACTCGGCCATCTGGGCAGCGATCAGATCGACTTCGTCCGCAAGGACATCGCCGGCCTGTCATCGGACACCCCCATCGTCGTCTTCAGTCACATCCCGTTGTTCGCGATGTATCCGAAGTGGGGCTGGGGTACCGACGATGCGGTGCAGGTGCTGGCGATGCTGCGCCGTTTCTCCTCGGTCACGTGCCTCAACGGGCACGTCCACCAGCTGTTCACCAAGACCGAGGGCAACATCACCTTCCACTCGGCCGCCCCCACCTGCTACCCGTTTCCCCAACCCGGCCATGGCCCCGGCCCCATTCCGCAGGTGCTGCCCGCCGGACGCCTCAAGGACGCACTTGGCATCCGCACCGTCGACTACCGGCAGGGCAGCCACGCACTGGCGGTCAAGGACGAGAAACTCACATGAACACCCGGAGCCTGCCCGCCCTCGCACAACACGGCACCGGACAGATGAACCAGACGCCGACGCACCTCCCACACAGCGGACACCACCCGGCGCGGCGGCCTACCCGCCGACCGACAAGTGGCAGGCCGGCTATCGAAGAGGGAGCATGGACAGGAAGCGTGCGCTTCATGCGCCGGCCACGTTTCCGCGCGAACGGTAAAATTTTTCAGTAACAGCACCCGTCTGATGACTGGCCTCGAATTTCTTGCACGGGCCACGGGATGCACGCAGTGGTCTGACATGATTTTGTTACGGCGCCCTGACGGTTACGCGACGTCGGCGCAATAGGTGGTCACTAGCCGGAACCGATGCGCGATTCGACCGTGCGTGTCGGTCTAAATTCCAGAGCGGTTATCATTCCAGAGCGGTTATCGGGGTTCTGTTTTTCGGGCGACGGGCAGAGCACATCGATCTCAGGGCACCCCTCGACGGTTGAGTGTCGTCTGCCGCACTTCGCCACTCCACCTGTAGGAATATCCCGAACATTCGATCAGAAACGGGCCTGCGCATGGGATGGCTCACTTTCGGTTACTTCATATCGTATGTTCCGTACGCCATGCTGGTGAAAGCACTGGCCAGCGGAGTGACTCCGCTGTCGGGGAATCCGGTCAGCGGCTCTGAGTTGCTGCCCGCAGCCGTCCTCGGGCAGCTCGTGGTGATGCCTGTGTTCGTAGCCCTGTCGGGTTGGTGGCGGCACATGCGGCGGAGTGGGATCGGGGGGCGTTGGATTCCAGTGGCGGGTCGGGACACGTTGGCAGCCGGCTTCTTCGCTTCGCTTATTATCGGCACCACCACGATGAACTACACCTTTTCCGGTGTGTCGATCCTCTTCATGCTGTTGTTGATGCGCGGGGGAGTTCTGGTTGTCTCCCCGTTGGTTGACAAGGCGCGCAAACGGCGGGTGACGGCATCTTCCTGGGTGGGGTTGTGCCTCAGCCTGATCGCGGTTTCAGTGGCACTCGGTGATGTGAACAGCTACCACCTCACGCTGGCTGCCGTGCTGAGCGTCCTGATCTATCTCGTCGGCTACATGGGCCGGTTCGAAATCATGAGCCGGGTGGCCAAGTCGGGGGTTCTCGCAACAGACCGCCGCTTCTTCGTGGAGGAGCATGTCGCCGCACCGGTTTGGCTGGCTCTGCTCCTGGCGGCAGGGGCACTGGCCGGGCAAGCGCAGTTGCGAGCGGGCTTCACCACATTCCTCGGTACCCCTGTCGCGTTGGCGGCGGCGGGCATAGGCGTGGCGTACGAGGTGCTGTTCGTCTTCGCTTCGCTGATCTACCTGGACCGACGCGAGTACACCTGGGGCGTGCCGGCATGGGCGTTCGCCAGCCTGATGTCCGGTCTGGCCGCCTCCTTCTCGCTGGCGTGGGTGGCCGGGCTCCAAGCTCCGGGGGACGCTCAGCTCCTCGCGCTCGTCTTCGGCGTTGGCGCAGCGGCGGCGCTGTCCTACCCGTCGGCCGTCACCTGGTGGCGGGTACGCGCCACCAGGGCGGTGTGCCGCGTGCTGTTCGTCTGCGGCGGGAACACCTCCCGTTCGCCCATGGCCGAGGTCATCGCGTGGGCCCAGGCCGCGGAGGCGGGAGTCGCGTACGCCTTCTGGTTCTCCAGCGCGGGTGTTGCGACGACGCGGCCTGGGGACCCGATGGCTCCCGACGCCAGGTCCGCGCTCACTGAGCTCGGACTGGACCGAGTGCCGGGCCGCGGGAATCCCTGGCTTCACCGAGCACGCCCGGTCACTCCTGAGCTCTGCCGGGACAGCTCCGTCATCTACTGCATGACCCGGGCCCATCGCCACGGGGTGATCGCCATGGCACCCGAGGCCGAGGGCCGCACCCTGTGCCTGGATCCACGCTGTGACATCCCTAATCCAGAGGGGCAGTCCCCGGAGGTGTACGGCCGGTGCGCCCGGCACATCCAGCGGTCCGTCCGCGTCCGCCTGGGCGAACTGCTTCGCTCCGACCTCCTCGCGGCGCACCGACGAGCCGCAACACCCGGATGTGGCAGGTGATCGCGGTGATCGGCAGCACCCCGGAGGCGTTGGTGGACGCCCTGTGTGAGGCGTTCGACCGCGGTGATCGGCCCACGCCTGATGACGCCGACCGGCCGCCGTCGATGGACGACGTCGTCGAACGCCGTGCCCGCGCCGCCAGGTCGGGAGCGCTGCCGACCAAGGGGGACGCCACCGCGGATACCGCCGCCGCACGGGCTCATTTCCGCGACAACCTGCGCCTCAACGGGCCGCCGACCGCCGGCTACGCGGATGCCCTGCGCCTGCTGCTGGGCATCGACTCTGACCGTCCCGTCGTGTGCACCCCGGCTGTCAATCGGTTCGTCCTGCCGCGGGCCCCTCTGGAGGAGTACGTCCAATGGAGCGGCTGACGAGCGGGTGCGATGCCGCCGTCACGCGGCGGGCTCACATCGTCGCAGTGGTCGCCCAACCTGAGGATCTCACCACGCCTCGCCTGCGCGGCCTCGCAGGGGTGGCCGACGCGCTGGAGGTGCGTGCCGACCTGGTCGGCGACCCCGATCCGCACCGGCTGCGCCAACACTTCACCGGGCCAGTGACCTACAGCCTGCGATCCCCGCGCCACGGCGGCCGCTCGGCTGTCGGCCCGGTCGAACGCCGCACCCGGCTCCTCCGCGCGGCGGACCACTATGACGTGGTCGATCTGGAGGCCGTGGACGACTTGGTCCCGGAACTGCTGGCGGGCATCCCCGCCCGGCAGCGGCGCGTCTCCTGGCACCAGCCCGAACCCGCACGCCCCGAGCGGAGCGCCGACCGCGGGGCAGGCGTGCTGGAGGCATCCGCGGAACTGCGGGAGCGGTTCGCCACGATGGCCACCACAGCTGCGCTGCTGTACCTTCTCGTGCCGCAGTCGGGAACCCACTATGGGTCGGCCTCGCCGCTGCTGCTCACCGGGCTCGGGCGCTCCGACGTGACGGCGTTCGCGTCCGGTCCGGCCGGCACCTGGACCCGGGTGCTGGCGCCGTGGCTGGGCGCGCCCCTCGCCTTCGGCCGGGCCGGTGCCCCGGGGGCGGACGGAATGCCGAGCGTGGGCCAACTCCTGACCGACTACGGACTGCCCGCGCTGCCACCGCTCAGCGCCCTGTTCGGCATTGCCGGCCGTGCCCCGGGACGCTCGCTTTCACCCCGGCTGCACAATGCGGCGTTGCGGGAGCTGCAGCTGCCCGCGCTCTACCTGCCCTTCCAGGTGGACACGTTCCCCCGCTTCTGGCGCTGTGCCAACGACTTCGGGGCGCTGGCCCGGCTGCCGCTACGCGGGCTGACCGTGACCGCTCCCCACAAGCAGAGCGCGGTCGAAGCAGCCGACATCGTCGGCCCGCAGGCGCTGCGGTGCGGCGCGGCCAACGTTCTGTGGCACGACGCCGGGCGCTGGCGGGCGGCCACCACCGACACCGCCGCTGCCCTGCACATCCTTGCCCGGGCCGGGGTCGATCCCAGCGGCCGCAGGGCCGCCGTCATCGGTTGCGGCAGCACCGGGCAGGCTGTCGCGCTGGCCCTGCTCGAGGCCGGAGCCCGGGTGACCCTGGTCAACCGGGGGCATGCGCGCGGCCGGGAAGCCTCCTCGCGCCTCGGGGCTCCCTACGTACCGCTCTCCCGGTTCTCCCCGGCAGGACACGCTGTGCTCGTCCACGCCACACCCCTGGCGGAAAGGCAACCGTTTCCGGTTTCCGCCGTTGACCCGGACGCGGCGGTGTTGGAAATGGTCTACCGCGATCCTCCGACCGCGCTCATGAGCGCCACCCGCGCCCGCGGACTGATCGGCATCGACGGCTGGGACGTCCTGCTCGTCGAAGTGAGCGAACAATTCCAGCTGTTGACAGGGCATCCGTTCCCCGATGCGCTGCCACTGCGCTCCCTCTGCTTCAGCCAGGTCGAGCGCGCCGACGTCCACGACTTCACCCAGCCGGGGGAATCGCCCCCGGCTGGGCCCACGAGCGGACAGGCACCATGACGACCCGTCCGCTCGGCTCCCGCCAGGTCATCCTCTGCGGCTCCCTCAACCGCGGCCTGCTGGCCATTGATGTCCATACCGTCCATACCGTCGATCCGCAGACACCGAACGTGATGTACCGCGCCCACTTCTCCCGTTCGGAAGGGGCCGTCCTGCTATGACCGACGACCTGGGACACGGTCCGGCCCGCGATCCGGTGGCCGGGGGCGACCGGGTCGTTCTCGACGCCGTGGCGAAGCTGGCCGCGGACAACTTCGCCCCCCGCGCCGAGGAATACGACCGCAGGGCCGCCTTCCCCGCCGAGGACTTCGACGATCTGTTCTCCGGCGGGTTCCTGGCCGCCCCTGTGCCGCGGGAGCACGGCGGCCTGGGCTACGGGCCCCAGCAGCGCAACACCCTTCCCCTGTGGGAGATGACCACCACGCTGGCCAAGGCCGATCTGTCACTGGCCCGTTGCTGGGAGGGGCACGCCAACGCACTCGTCCTCATCGACGCCCTGGCCGGCCCGGAGCAGAAGCGACACTGGTTCACCGGCGTGGTCGAACACGGAGAGAAATGGGCCGCCTGGAGCGGCGAACCCCAGGCCCCCAAGCCGGGCGAGAGCAGTCGCTTCGGCACCGTGCTGACACCCGTCCGCAGTGGCTGGACCCTCAGCGGCAGCAAGGCGTTCGCCACCAGCGCCACCGGAGCCCAGTGGGCGATCCTGCTCGTCGATCCGGCCGGCCCCGGCGGAGCCCGGCACGGCCGAGAGGCCCACGGAAAACTCCTGCTGCTCGCCTGCGACCTGTCCGACCCGACTGTGACGGTGGACAGTTCGTGGTGGGACCCGATCGGCATGCGCGCGACGGTCAGCCATGTGGTGCGGTTCCACGACACCTTCGTACCGCGCGAGCATCTCATCGGCCGCCCCGGCGGCTACTTCGAAGGGCACTGGCAGACCGCATTCATCCCGCACTACGCTGCCAGCTTCCTCGGCGGCGCCCTGGCCGCGAACGAATACGGGCTCGGGTATCTGAGGCGGCAGGGCAAGGGCGGTGATCCCCATGTGCAGCAGCGGGTGGGCAGCATGGCGGTCAACATCGACACCGCCCGCCTCTGGTTGCGCTACGTCGCCGGTCTGTGGGACGAAGGCAGGGTCGAGGAGGCACGGATCGCCGGCAGCAGGGCCTGGCATGTGATCGAGCATGTGGCGGAAGAGACAGTGCACCACGTCATCCGCGCGTGCGGTGCCCGCAGCCTGATCCGCCCGAGCCCCGTGGAGCGGATCCTGCGCGACCTGACCTTCTACGCGCTCCATGACAACGACGACCACGTCCTGGCGGCCATCGGGCAGGCCGTACTCGGCGAGCAGCACGACCCGTCGTTCCACAGACCATGACTCCGAATCCTCAAGCCGGGTAAGGGAACACGTCATCGCAGCGCATCCATCGGCGACGATGCATGGACATGCGAGACCAACGACCTACGAGTGCTTGGGCGCGCAGCCGTCGCGGCTGAGGCCGGGTCGGCGCGCGGGGCACGTACGGCTCGCGACGGCCTGCGCGCCGGTCACCAGGCTGCGGGCGACGAGCATGGCCGCGTCGGCAGGGGCGTCCGGCGGCGCACCTGAATGTGCCTGATCGTCCGCGCCGGGGCCCGCTTCGAACGCGGCTGCCTCCCCACCCCGTCAACTACGAACAGGGCCCCTCCTTCACCTGGCTCGGCATGCCGCTCTCATCGGCCGTCCGGCCCAACCGCTCTCCTCGATTCACGTACCTGCTGACGCGCCGACTGGACCCGGCAGGGACTCTTCGGACCTATTGGCGAGATCGGCCCGCAACGCCTGGAGAACCTGTTGAGAAGCCCTCGCCTCGCGACTGCCTCGGTCGCCGCAGACGCCATGCGTGCCACGATGCACAACGGTTGCTCCGGCGGCAGAAGGACGACGATCGCCGTGAGCCCGCAGCCCGCACGGGTGGCGGTCGCATCCGCCCGCACCGATCCTCGCTTCGTCTCCGGCCCGTCGGCTCACACCACCAGCAACCGCAGCGCCGCGCCCGGCACCACGTGGAGTGCCGTCCGGCTCCAGGGCGGCAAAATCGAGAGCGGGGGCGGCTGATCACGTGGACGGCCTCGCTCACCCTGTCAACCACCGACGGCTCCACGGCGTCCTGTGGATGCTCCTGCCCGTGGCGGTCATGGTCGGCCTCTACTGGTACGGCCGGGTACACACCCCTGCCTACGAGAACAGCCTCTTCGGGCAGCGCGGCGACGACGCCAGACTCCTCAAAGCCCAACTCGGCTCCGCAGTAATGGGCCTGGCGCTGATTCAGCTACTTCTCGCCCTCTGGATGTACGGCCGTCTGCCCGCACTGCGCACCGCACCGCACCGCACCGGGTCAACACGACGCACCGCCTCATCGGTCTGACCGCCTTCCTCCTCTCCCTCCCCATCGCTCAGCACTGCATCACCACCTATGGCGTCCAGCTGACCGACACCCGCCTGGCGCTGCACTCGCTCACCGGCTGCTTCCTCTACGGGGCCTTCGTCGCCAAGGTCATCGTGGTCCGCCACCGCCACTGGCCCAGCTGGGCACTCCCTCTGGCTGGAGGCACCCTCGTCACCGCGATCGCCCTGGTCTGGTACGCCGCTCCCTTCTGGTACCTGAACGGCTTCCAGGCACCCGGCCTGTGAGCAGAGCGCGAGACGTCTCTGCCGACGGCCAACGGCGGCCCCGGCCCCGGGCTGGATCAGGTTCACCGTGATGGAGCGCGGGCCGAGCTCATGGGCGAGCGGCTTGGTGAGACCGGCAAGCGCCGGCTTGCTCATCGCGTAGAGCGTGGCGCCCGGACCGCGCGCGTGCCTGCTCAGGGCCGTACCGACGGAGATGATGCGGCCGCCGTGCTCCATCCGGGCGGCCGCCGCCCGGCAGGCGAGGAACACCGCCCGGACATTGACGGCCAGCACCCGGTCCACATCGGCCGGGGTGCGTGAGCCGATGGGGCCGAGGACGCCGATGCCCGTGTTGTTGACGAGAATGTCGAGCCGGCCGAACGTGTCCGCGGTCTCGTGCACGGCCGCCGGGACCGCCTCGGGGTCGGCAGAGCCGGCGCGCAGGGCGAGCGCCCGGCGGCCGTATTGCCGATCCACTCCCTGTCGCGGGGCGGAGGCCGTTATTCCTTGAGCCGGTCCGCCGCCACCATCACCGAGGCGCCCGTCACCACCAGCACGATGTTGACGAAGACCGGGTAGCCGCTGAGGAATTCCAACCGCCGCACCACCGCCCAGAGCCGGAACCAGCCCGTCCATTCGTGCAGCAGCCCGGCGACGCCCTGGATGAACACGATGAAGCCGGCCGACTCGCAGAGTTTCTTCATGGGGAGAGCCTCGCGGGCCCGGTCCGGCCGCGGCGTCGGCCGCCGGTCTGCGGCACGGCGCCGAAAGTATCCGATCCGGCAACTTTGGTGGCTTCCCGCTCCCGCACGGCCGGTACGAACCCGTCACTTGAGTAATTTTGTCGATATGACGCGTACGGAGTACCGCTGGCTGCTGCCCTCGGCCATGGCCGATCCCGAGCTGCCCGGCGACCACGGCCGCCGGGCGCGCCGCACGGTACGGGACTGGGTCGTCGACATCACGGCCTTCCTCTGTGCGGCCGGCTTCGGCCTGCTCGCGGCCGCCGCGATCGACGCCGACCGCACCACCCCCGACGGTGTCGTCCTCATCGACTCGCTGATCGGCGCCGCGGCCTGCTGCGCGCTGTGGACCCGGCGCCGGTGGCCGGTCGGACTGGCCGTGACCCTGACGCTGCTCACCACCGTCGAACCGGTCGCTGCCGGGGCGATGCTCGTCGCGCTGTTCAGCGTGGCGGTGCACCGGCCGTTCAAACCGGTGGCCGCCATCGGTGCGCTGGCCCTGGCCGTCGCCCCCGTACAGCCGTATCTGCGCCCCGACCCGAACGCCTCGTTCGCCGCCTCCACGATCATCGGTGTGCTGCTGGTCCTGCTGGTGCTGAGCTGGGGCATGGTCGTGCGGTCCCGACGTCAGCTCGTCGTCACCCTGCGCGAGCGCGCACGCCGGGCCGAGACCGAGGCCGAGCTCCGCGCCGAGCAGGCGCAGCGGCTGGCCCGCGAGGCCATCGCCCGAGAGATGCATGACGTCCTCGCCCACCGCCTCAGCCTCCTCAGCGTCCATGCGGGCGCCCTCGAATTCCGCCCCGACGCGCCCCCGGCCGAGGTCGGCCGGGCCGCCGGGGTGATCCGGGACAGCGCGCACGAGGCGCTCCAGGACCTCCGCGAGATCATCGGCGTCCTCCGCAGCCCTGGCGACAATGGGGAGGGCAACCGGCCGCAGCCCACCCTCGCCACCCTCGACGCGCTGATCGCCGAGTCCCGTCTCGCCGGCATGAAGGTCACCCTCGACAACCGCATCGCCGACCCGGCCGCCGCCCCCGCCGCCACCGGCCGCACTGTCTACCGCATCGCGCAGGAGGGCCTGACCAACGCCCGTAAACACGCCCCCGGAGCCGAGGTCACCGTCACCGTCACCGGAGGTCCGGGCGACGGTCTCACCATCGAGGTGCGCAACCCGGCGCCCGTCGAACCGTTCGAGCGGGTCCCCGGCTCCGCCCAGGGCCTCATCGGCCTGACCGAGCGCGCCACCCTCGCCGGGGGCCGCCTCGACCACGGGCCCGAACCCGACGGCGGATTCGGGATCCGGGCCTGGCTACCGTGGACCTCATGACCAACCCCCTGGATCCTCCGGCCCAGCCCGTGCGGCTGCTCATCGTCGACGATGATCCGCTCGTGCGGGCCGGGCTGACGTTCATGCTGGGCGGCGCCGCCGACATCGTCATCGTGGGGGAGGGAGCGGACGGCTCCGAGGTCGCGGACCTCGTCGACCGGCTCCGCCCCGACGTGGTGCTGATGGACATCAGGATGCCGACCATGGACGGACTGGCCGCGACCGAGGCGCTGCGCAGCCGCCCCGACGCCCCGGAGGTCGTCGTCCTCACCACCTTCCACGCCGATGAGCAGGTGCTGCGGGCCATCCGCGCCGGGGCCGCAGGATTCGTCCTGAAGGACACGCCGCCCGCGCAGATCGTCGACTCGGTGCGCCGGGTCGCGGCCGGTGACCCCGTGCTGTCGCCCGCCGTCACCCGGCAGCTGATGGACCTGGCCGCGGGCGTCGCAGCGGGGACCGGCGCTGACGGCCGCGCGGGCCGGGCCGAGCGGGCACGCCGGAGGATCGCCGGTCTCGCCGAGCGGGAGCGCGCGGTCGCGGTCGCCGTCGGACGCGGCTGTTCCAACGCGGAGATCGCCGCAAGCCTCTGTCTCAGCGTGGCCACCGTGAAAACGAATGTGTCACGCATTCTCGCGAAGCTCGACTTCAACAACCGTGTCCAGATCGCGCTGTTGGTGCACGACGCGGGGCTGCTCGACGAGGAGGACGACGGGCCGGGCCACCTGAGGGCTGTCCCGTAATCCCTGGCGGGCGCACGACGACAGCTACGGCACCTCGCTGCGTTGTCGGAACGCCCGAATACGCCCAGTCGAGAACGCCCCTCCGCCTTGCGATGGACCGCATCTGACGCCGCGCGCTGATCCACCAGGGACGACGGGACAGCCCTTAGGGTGAGACGGTTCGATCCGGGGCGATCGAACCGAGCCGGCCGGGAGGGAAACGTGTCCGCAGTCGACATCGATCTTCGCGGGGTCCATGACTTCACCGCGAACCCCTATCCGACGTACGCGAAGCTGCGCTCCGCGGGACCGGTGCACACCATCCGCACCGATGACGCCAAGCGGATCTGGCTGATCGTCGGGTACGAGGAGGGCCGCGCGGCCCTCGCCGACCAACGGCTCAGCAAGGACTGGCGGACCTCGGACCTCTGGACCGGTGACGGCGAGCCGATCGACGCCAACATGCTGGAGATGGACGCACCGCACCACACCCGGCTGCGCAAACTCGTCGCCCGCGAGTTCACCGCCCGCAGGATCGAGTCGTTGCGGCCACGGGTCCAGCAGATCACCGACGAACTGCTCGACGCGATGGTGCCCGCCGGGCGCGGTGACCTCGTCGACGCGCTCGCCTTCCCGCTGCCGATGACCGTCATCTGCGAGCTGATCGGCGTGCCGGACCTGGACCGCGACCGGTTCCGCCTGCTGTCGAACGGCATCGTCGCCCCGACGTCCGCGGACACCGGAAGCGAAGCGGTCCGCGCGATGGGGGCCTATCTCGTGGAGCTCATCGAGGACAAGCGGTGCGCGCCCGGCGACGACCTGATGAGCGCGGTGATCAGGGTGCGGGACGAGGAGGGTGACGGACTGTCGCCCGACGAACTCGTCGGGATGGCCTTTCTGCTGCTCGTCGCCGGACATGAGACCACCGTCAATCTGATCTCCAACGGGGTACGGGCCCTGCTTGCCCACCCCGGACAACTCGCCGCACTCCGTGCGGACCTCGATCTGATCGACGGCGCGGTCGAGGAGATGCTCCGGTACGACGGTCCGGTGGAGACCGCCACCTTCCGCTTCGCCCAGGAGCCGGTCGAGATCGGCAACCGGACCATTCCGGCGGGCGAGGCGGTCCTGGTCGCCCTGGCCGGTGGCGACCGCGACCCCGCTCGCTACCCGGACCCGGACCACTTCGACATCCGCCGGGACGCCCAGGGCCACCTGGCCTTCGGCCACGGCATGCACTTCTGCATGGGGGCGCCGCTGGCCCGTATGGAGGGCCGGATCGCGATCCGTACGCTGCTGGAGCGGTGCCCGGAACTCGCACTCGACCCGGCTGGTGCGGAGCTGGACTGGCTGCCCGGGATGCTGATCCGAGGGGTCCGGCACCTGCCGGTGCGCTGGTGAGGTAAGAAGGCGTGTCATGAGCGGACTTGACATACAGATGGCGCAGAAGGTCCTCGACAGCCAGCCGTTCAGCGGGCTCGTCGGGGCACGGATCACCGCCTTCGGGGACGGCGCCGCCACCCTCGAAGTGGACATCCGGCAGGAACTCCAGCAGCAGAACGGCTTTGTGCACGGCGGCGTGCTGTCCTACGCCGCCGACAACTCGATCACCTTCGCCGCCGGAACGACCCTCGGGCCGGCCGTACTGACCGGTGGCTTCTCGATCCAGTACATCCGTCCGGCGACCGGTCGCACCCTGATCGCCCGCGCCGCCGTCGTGCACACCGGCCGTCGCCAGGCGGTGGTCCGCTGCGATCTGTTCGCCGTGGCGGACGGCGGTGCGGAAGCCCTGTGCGCGGTCGCCCAGGGAACCGTGCTCTCCGCCGAGACGCGCTGAAGGGCCCCTCCTGGCCAGTCGGGCGACCGAGGCGACCGAAGCCGCGGACGTCGTCGATCTCGCCGCGCTCGGTGACCGCAGAGGCATGCCGATCCGGGGCCGCGAGCGGCTGCCGGTCGCCTGGTAGCGGGGCCCGCACCGTCAGTCGGTGCGGATCTCCGCCACCGCCACCGGCCGGTGCTCGCGCCGGGACAGCTCGCACGCCTCCGCGATCCGCAGCGCGTGCAGAGCCTCCCGGCCGTCGCACGGGTTGGCTGCCTCGCCTCGCACCACCTGGACGAACGCGTCGAGTTCCGCCTCGTACGCGGCGGCGAACCGCTCCAGGAACCCCGGCCACGGCTTGGCCGGGGCGGCGGGGCCCTGGGGTTCCACCGACGTCAGCGGCATACGGTCGTCCAGACCGACCGCGACCTGGTCGAGCTCGCCCGCCAGCTCCATCCGTACGTCGTACCCGGCGCCGTTGCACCGGGTCGCCGTCGCCGTCGCCAGTGAGGAGTCGTCGAGGGTCAGCAGCGCCGCCGCCGTGTCGACGTCGCCCGCCGCCCGGAACATCGCGGGACCGGCATCCGAACCGGTGGCGTACACCTCCACCACCTCCCGGCCCGTCACCCACCGCAGGATGTCGAAGTCATGGACCAGACAGTCCCGGAACAGGCCTCCGGAGTGCGGCAGATATGCGGCGGGCGGCGGCGCCGGATCGGACGTCATGGCCCGTACGGTGTGGAGCCTGCCGAGCGCCCCGCTCCGCACGGCGGTGCGCGCCGCACTGTACCCGGCGTCGAAGCGGCGCATGAAGCCCAGTTGGAGCACGCTCCCGGCCCGCTCGACCTCATGCAGGGCGCCCAGCGTCCCCGCCAGATCCAGTGCGATGGGCTTCTCGCAGAACGCCGGCAGGCCCGCCCGTGCGGCCAGTCCGATCAGCTCCGCATGGGCCGAGGTGGCCGAGGCGATCACGACGGCATCCACCCCCGCGCCCAGCACCTCGGCCACGGACCCGACGGCTGTCGCGTGGCCGATGCGGTCCGCGATCCCGGCCGCCCGCGCTCTGTCGATGTCCGTCACCACGAGGGTGTCCACCTCGGGGTGGCGGGCCAGCGCGCCCGCATGGAAGGAACCGATCCGGCCGGTGCCGATGAGTCCGATACGCATGGACCCAACGTGCCGCCCACCAGCTGCGCTGTCAACTATATGTCCTGACAAATGGGGGTGTGTTCGATGTCTCGAGCCGCCGCACCCACACCCGGTACGGCTTCGGTGTCACATCGGTGTCACGGGCGGAGCGACGCGATGAGGCGCGAGCGCCCGGATTGTCCGGACAACAGGACGACCTGACTACCGGTGTTCCGGACGTGACAGCTACGCTCCTGCCGTGTCCAAACCCACTGCCGACCCCGTCGCCCTCGAACTCGGCGTGGACCGCAGCAGCCCGGTCCCGCTCTACTACCAGCTGGCCCAGCAGCTGGAGGCGGCCATCGAGAAGGGCCGGCTCGCCCCCGGCAGTCTTCTCGGCAACGAGATCGAGCTCGCGGCCCGGCTCGGCCTGTCCCGCCCCACCGTCCGCCAGGCCATCCAGTCGCTCGTCGACAAGGGGCTGATGGTCCGTCGCCGCGGGGTGGGCACCCAGGTCGTCCACAGCCAGGTCCGACGTCCGCTCGAACTGAGCAGCCTGTACGACGACCTGGAGGCCGCCGGGCAGCGCCCCACCACCCGCGTCCTGCGCAACACGGTCGAGCCCGCCCCCGCCGCGACCGCCGCCGCGCTCGGCGTCCCGGAAGGCACCGAGGTCCACCTCGTCGAACGGCTGCGGTCCGCGCACGGCGAACCGATGGCCCTGCTCCGCAACCACCTGCCGGCCGGCATCGTCGACCTGTCCACCGAGCGACTGGAGGCCACCGGCCTCTACCGGATGCTGCGGGCCGCCGGAGTCACCCTGCACAGCGCCCGCGAGACCGTCGGCGCCCGCCTCGCCACGGCCGAGGAGGCGGCACAGCTCGCTGAGCCCGAGGGCGCGCCGCTGCTGACCATGGAACGCACCACGTACGACGACACCGGGCGGGCGGTCGAATTCGGCTCGCACATCTACCGGGCGTCGCGCTACGCCTTCGATTTCCAGCTGCTTGTCCGCTGACGCCCGCATATCGGCCCGTTGACGGGGTCCCCGCTCCTCGCTACAACTCCCGAAGCCGCACTCGGGCGGCCGGGAGAGAAGGCGGACCCACCATGCGTACTCCTCGCAAGGCAGCACCCCTGATCGCCATCTGCACCATCAGCCTCGCCGTCACCGCCGCCGTCGGCGGATGCAGCAGCTCCGGCGGCAAGAGCTCCGAGGACAGGTCCGGCAGCGGCAGCGGGCAGGGAGCCAAGGGCGTCTCCACACCCCGGATGAAGATCGCGATGATCACGCACTCGGGGGAGGGCGACACCTTCTGGGACATCGTCCAGAGCGGCGCGAAGCAGGCGGCGGCCAAGGACAACGTCGAGTTCCTGTACTCCGCGAACAAGGAGGGCAAGGAGCAGGCCCAGCTCGTCCAGGCCGCCATCGACCAGAAGGTCGACGGGATCGTCGTCACTCTCGCCAAACCGGAAGCCGTGGCGGACGTCGTCGCCAAGGCCGTGAAGGCAGGCATCCCCGTCGTCACCATCAACTCGGGCGCGCAGTTCTCCAAGGGCGTCGGCGCGATCAGCCATATCGGGCAGGACGAGAAGGTCGCCGGCGAGGCCGTCGGTGAGGAGCTCAACAAGCGGGGCCGCAAGAAGGCCCTCTGCGTCATCCACGAACAGGGCAATGTGTCGCTGGAGGAGCGCTGTGCCGGGGTGAAGAAGACCTTCAAGGGGAGCGTCGAGAACCTCGGCATCGAAGGCACCAACATGCCCGCCTCCACGTCCTCCATCGAGGCGAAGCTCCAGGCCGACCACGGCATCGACACGGTCGTCACCCTCGGCGCGCCGTTCGCCGCCGCCTCCGTCAAGGCCAAGGAGGGCTCCGGCTCCACGGCCGAGGTCGACACGTTCGATCTCAACGCCGAGGTCGTCAAGCGGCTGAAGGCCTCCGAGGTCGGCTTCGCCGTCGACCAGCAGCCCTACCTCCAGGGCTATCTCGCCGTCGACGAACTGTGGCTCGACAGGACGAACGGAAACGTCATCGGCGGCGGAAAGCCCGTGCTCACCGGCCCGGCGATCGTCACCGCCGCCGACGTGCCGCAGCTGGAGAAGTACACCGCGCGCGGTACCCGGTGACCCGCGTGCGGACCGCCGTGCCCACTCCGTGCCGGCACACACGGCCCGCCCCTGCCGGGCGGCGCCGAGTCGGGCTCGGGGATACTTGGCCAGCACGACCGGTCGGTAACACCCCCGGTCGGCACCAAGCAGCACAGCGAGCAGCACAAGAAGGGCACCACGTCGTGGCAAGGGTTCGGACAGGGGTACGTGCGATGGGCGCCGTGCTTGCGGCGGTGCTCGGGGCCTCCCTCGTGGGATGCAGCAGCACCGGTGGCAAGCGGGCGGAGGAGCGCGCGGCCCAGGCCGCCGCCGAAGGCCGGTCCGCGGTGAACACACCCCGCTGGACCTTCGCCATGGTCACGCACTCGGGCGACGGCGACACCTTCTGGGACATCGTCCAGAACGGTGCGAAGCAGGCCGCCGTCAAGGACAACATCAAGTTCCTGTACTCGCACAGCGACGAGGCGCAGCAGCAGGCCCAGCTCGTCCAGGCCGCCATCGACCAGAAGGTCGACGGGCTGATCGTCACGCTCGCCAAGCCCGACGCGTTGAAGGATGTCGTCGCCAAGGCGACCCGGGCCGGGATACCGGTGATCACGGTGAACTCGGGCTCCGCGGAGTCCAAGGCGTTCGGCGCGCTCACCCACATCGGCCAGGACGAGTCCATCGCGGGCGAGGCCGTCGGTGACGAGCTCAACGCGCGCGGCCGCAAGAAGGCCCTGTGCATCCTGCACGAGCAGGGCAACATCGGGCACGAGCAGCGCTGCGCCGGGGCGAAGAAGACCTTTGACGGACAGATGCAGAACCTGTACGTCGAGGGAACCAACATGCCCGACGTCCAGGCGTCCATCGAGGCGAAGCTCCAGGCCGACAAGAGCATCGACGCGGTCGTCACCCTCGGTGCGCCGTTCGCCGACGCCGCTGTGAAGGCGAAGCAGACCGCAGGGTCGACGGCCGAGATCGACACCTTCGACCTGAACGCCAAGGTCGCCGCCGGACTTCAGGACAAGACCCTGGGCTTCGCCGTGGACCAGCAGCCCTACCTCCAGGGGTACGAGGCCGTCGACCTGCTCTGGCTCTACCGCTACAACCGCAATGCGCTCGGCGGCGGCCGCCCCGTCCTCACCGGCCCGCAGATCATCACCTCGAAGGACGCCGCCGAGCTGGCGGAGTACACGAAGCGGGGGACCCGATGACCACGACGGAGCAACCACCCGCCCCGTCCGGGGCCGACGAGCGGCTGCTGCGCACCTCACCGCTGCGCAGGCTCCTGGGCCGCCCCGAACTCGGATCGGTCGTCGGCGCCGCGGCCGTCTTCCTCTTCTTCTCGATCGTCGCCGACAGCTTCCTGCGCGCGTCCAGCCTGGGCACGGTGCTGTACGCGGCGTCCACCATCGGGATCATGGCGGCGCCGGTCGCCCTGTTGATGATCGGCGGCGAGTTCGACCTCTCCGCCGGTGTGCTGGTCACCAGCTCCGCGCTGGTCTCGTCGATGTTCAGCTATCAGATGACGGCCAACGTCTGGGTCGGCGTCTTCGTGTCGCTGCTGGTGACCCTGGCCATCGGCGCGTTCAACGGGCTCATGCTGACCCGCACCAAACTGCCGAGCTTCATCATCACGCTCGGCACGTTCCTGATGCTGACCGGTCTCAACCTGGGCTTCACCAAGCTGATCAGCGGCACCGTGTCGACGAAGTCCATCGGCGACATGGAGGGCTTCAGCTCGGCCCGCAAGGTCTTCGCCTCGGAGTGGACCGTCGGCGGGGTCGAGTTCAAGGTGACCATCCTGTGGTGGGCGGTGCTGGTGGCGATCGCCACCGGAATCCTGCTCCGTACCCGCTTCGGGAACTGGATCTTCGCGGTCGGCGGCGAGGCCGACGCGGCCCGCGCGGTCGGCGTCCCGGTGATCCGTACCAAGGTCGGGCTGTACCTCGGGGTCGCCTTCGCCGCCTGGGTCTCCGGGCAGCATCTGCTGTTCTCGTACGACGTGGTGCAGTCCGGTGAGGGCGTCGGCAACGAGCTGACGTACATCATCGCGGCCGTCATCGGTGGCTGCCTGATCACCGGAGGTTACGGCTCCGCCATCGGCTCGGCGGTCGGCGCGTTCATCTTCGGCATGACCAGCAAGGGCATCGTCTACGCGGAGTGGAACCCGGACTGGTTCAAGTTCTTCCTCGGAGCCATGCTGCTCCTGGCCACCCTGCTCAACGCATGGGTACGCAAGCGCGCGGAGGCGACGAAATGACGACCCCGGCCCCCCCGGCGCTGATCGAGCTGGACCACGTCAGCAAGTTCTACGGCAACATCAAGGCGCTCCAGGACGTCTCGCTGGTGGTCCACGCGGGCGAGATCTCCTGCGTACTGGGCGATAACGGCGCGGGCAAGTCCACCCTCATCAAGATCATCGCGGGTCTGCACCGGCACGACGCCGGCACGTTCCTCATCGACGGTGAGGAGACCACGCTCGCCAATCCGCGCGACGCCCTCGACCGGGGCATCGCCACGGTCTACCAGGATCTGGCCGTCGTCCCGTTGATGCCCGTCTGGCGGAACTTCTTCCTCGGCTCCGAGCCGACGACGGGTGTCGGCCCGTTCAAGAGGCTCGACGTCCGGCAGATGCGCGAGACCACCCGCTCGGAACTGCTGCGCATGGGCATCGACCTGCGCGACGTCGACCAGCCGATCGGCACCCTGTCCGGCGGCGAGCGCCAGTGCGTCGCCATCGCCCGCGCCGTCTACTTCGGTGCCAAGGTGCTCGTCCTGGACGAGCCCACCGCGGCGCTCGGCGTCAAGCAGTCCGGGGTCGTGCTCAAGTACGTCGCGGCCGCTCGGGACGCCGGACTCGGCGTGGTTCTCATCACGCACAACCCGCACCATGCGTATCTGGTCGGTGACCGGTTCGTGCTGCTCAAGCGAGGTGCCATGTCCGGCAGCCACGCCAAGAACGGCATCACGCTGGACGAGCTGACCCGCCAGATGGCGGGCGGCAGCGAGCTCGATGAGCTCAGCCACGAGCTGCGGCGGGCCACGTCACCGGGGCGCCCGTACACCGACGACACTCCTTAGACCGACCGGCACATGGGGGCGGCGTCGCGGACCCGGTCCGCCCGCCCGGAGCCCCGGCAGTGGCAGAATCGAGCCTGACGGGCGCCGTCCGTCGCCGGGAGCACCACTACCCGGCCCCCCGACCCCGCAGGGACGATGAGCACGTACCGCGACTTCACACACCGCGGCTCCGCCCGCGCCACCGTCCTGCGGACCGTCGGCACCCGTGAGCGGCGCTCGCACCTCACCGCGCCCCGAGTGCCCACCGTCGGCATCGACATCGGGGGTACGAAGGTGATGGCCGGCGTCGTCGACGCCGACGGCAACATCCTGGAGCAGCTGCGCACCGAGACGCCCGACAAGTCCAAGAGCCCCAAGGTCGTCGAGGACACCATCGTCGAGCTGGTCCTCGATCTCTCCGACCGGCACGATGTGCACGCCGTCGGCATCGGCGCGGCGGGCTGGGTCGACGCGGACCGCTCCAGGGTGCTGTTCGCCCCGCACCTCGCCTGGCGCGACGAACCCCTCAGGGACGCCCTCGCCTCCCGCCTCGTCGTCCCCGTCATGGTCGACAACGACGCGAACACCGCCGCCTGGGCGGAATGGCGCTTCGGCGCCGGGCGCGGCGAGGACCATCTGGTCATGATCACGCTCGGCACCGGGATTGGCGGCGCGATCCTGGAGGACGGTCAGGTCAAGCGCGGCAAGTACGGCGTCGCCGGTGAGTTCGGCCACATGCAGGTGGTGCCCGGCGGGCACCGCTGCCCCTGCGGGAACCGCGGCTGCTGGGAGCAGTACAGCTCCGGCAACGCCCTGGTCCGCGAGGCCCGGGAGCTGGCCGCCGCGGACTCCCCGGTCGCCCACGGCATCATCGAGCGCGTCAAGGGGAACATCCCCGAGATCACCGGGCCGCTCATCACCGAACTGGCCCGGGAGGGCGATGCGATGTGCATCGAGCTCCTCCAGGACATCGGCCAGTGGCTCGGCGTCGGCCTCGCCAATCTGGCCGCCGCGCTCGACCCCTCCTGCTTCGTCATCGGCGGCGGTGTGAGCGCCGCGGACGATCTGCTGATCGGCCCCGCCAGGGACGCCTTCAAACGCCATCTCACCGGCCGCGGCTACCGCCCCGAGGCCCGGATCGCCAAGGCGCAGCTCGGCCCGGAGGCAGGCATGGTCGGCGCCGCCGACCTGGCCCGGCTGGTCGCGCGGAGGTTCCGCCGTACCAACCGCCGTCGCGTCGAGCGGTACGAGCGGTACGCGCAGATCTACGACCAGGCCGCGAGCACCATCCGCTCCACGCGCAACACCCGCACCTCCTAGGGATTCCCAGAACATGACCACAGCCGAGCACCCCGTTGTGCCGCGCCAGCCCTCGCCACCCGGCGAGGACGGCGGCAGGCCCCCGCAGGACCGGCGTCGGATGATCCGCCGGCGCCTGATCACGGCGACCATCATCGTGCTGCTGATCGGCGTCCCGGCCGGCTATCTGCTGATCTCCGCAGAGCAGAGCCGCAGCTCCGGCCAGGACAAGGCGGCCGAGGCCGCCGCACAGGGGATGCGCGAGGGCTGGCCGTCCCGGACGCAGCGAAGGATCTTCGAACTGCCGATTCCCGGCAACGCCGTGGACGTCCAGTACTACGAGACCAACAACTGGAAGGCCAGCCGGATGTACGTGCAGTTCCGCACGTCGTCCGCCGGGCTCGACCGGTTCCTGAGCCGTCTCGGCAGCGGTCGCGCCGCCCTGCAGGACGGCGAGGTCACCGTCAGCGCCCGCGACGCCAAGATCGCTGGCTGGTACTTCGGCCCCGGCACCGACTGGGCGGGCACCACGCACACCAACAAGGACCCGCGTCCCACCCAGAGCATCACCGTCGACATGACCGATCCGGCATCCCCTGTCGTATATGTAGTGTCCGCGGCCACCCCCTGACCGGAGGCCTACAAGGCGCCCTCAGCCCTCGAACGCCTGGTGCTGGAGGGCGATTTCCCGCTTGAGGATCTTGCCCGTGGCTCCCTTGGGGAGCCCGTTGGCGAACGTGACGATCCGTGGGTACTTGTAGGCAGCCACCCGCTCTTTGACGTAGTTGCGCAGCTGATCGGCCGTGGTCCGTGCACCATCCCGGAGTGTTACTACGGCGGCTACCTCCTCCCCGTGCACCTGGTGAGGCACGCCGACCACTGCCGCCTCGGCGACGGCAGGGTGTTCGTAGAGCACCTCCTCGATCTCGCGCGGGTAGACGTTGTATCCGCCGCGGATGATGAGGTCTTTCTTCCGGTCGACGATGAAGTAGTAGCCTTCTTCGTCGACTCGGGCGAGATCACCGCTGTGGAACCACCCGTCCCGGATGGCTTCCGTGCTCGCGCCGGGACGGTTCCAGTAGCCCTTCATGATGTTCTCGCCGCGGATCACGATCTCACCGACTTCGCCCGGTCCGGCCGTGGTGCCGTCGTCCGCGACGAGCCTCAGTTCGACCCCGCGGATGGGCAGCCCGATCGAGCCGGCCTTGCGTGGCCGGTCCGGAGGATTGAATGAGGCGACCGGAGAAGTCTCCGAGAGTCCGTAGCCCTCCAGCACGGTGACGCCGAAATCCCGCTCGAAGCCGTGGAGTACTTCGACCGGCAAGGAAGCGCCGCCGGAAACGGCCAGGTGTAGCCGTGAGAGGTCATAGCCGTCGGGGATCCCTGCGTGGAGCAGGGCTGTGTACATCGTGGGGACGCCCAGAAAGACGGTGGCCCCATCCCGGTGAATGATCTCCAGCGCCTTCGTCGGCTCGAATCGCGGCAGCAGAGTCAGGGTGGCGCCCGCAGCGACGGCTGTGTTGAGGGCGCAGGTCTGCCCGAACGCGTGGAACAGTGGCAGGCCGCCGAACAGTACGTCGTCCGGCCCGACGTGGAGCAGCGTCTCGACCGTGGTGGCCGCGTTGGTCATCAGGTTGCGGTGGGTCAGTTCGGCGCCCTTCGGGGTCCCTGTTGTGCCCGAGGTGTAGAGGATCACGGCGGTGTCGTCCTCTGCCCGGTCGACGATCTCGGGCATGGGTTCGGTGGCCTGCACCAGGATGTCGAATGCCGCTGGGTCTGTGACCAGGCATACGGCCCCGACCTCTGCGGCGGCCGTTGTGACCTCGTCCGCGAACAGCGGGAACGTCACCACGATGCGGGATCCGGAATCCCGGAGGGTGAATTCTATTTCACGGGCTTTCAACAGTGGGTTCATCGGCACCACTACGGCGCCTGCGCGGAGGATGCCGTAGTACGCGATGGGGAAGTAGGTGACGTTGGGCATGACCAACGCCACGCGATCGCCCGGCCGGATGCCCTTGGCCTGCAACAGGGTGGCGACCCGGGCACTTGCATCGTTCAGTTGGGCATAGGTGAGGACGATCTCGTCCTGGCGAATGGCGATGCGGCCGCCATCGGCCCAGGCGGATTCCGCCAGGAGTGAGGCGAGGTTGTTCATTCGGCTTCCCCTTCGATTGGAGTAGGTAGCGGTCACCTATGGCTGCGGGAGCAGCAGAACATTCCTCCCGGGGTTATTGATCTGCATAGGATTCCGTGCCACTTTTCCAGGGGGCTGGTCAATGGTTGGAGTATTTGCCATGGTGTTCTCCGCGGGAATTCCGGTCGGCCTGGACGTCGAATCCGGGAGGCGAGCTCCATCGGAGTGGTGCAACGCTAGGTCACGGCCTGGCGCATCGCTTTACTTGACGTGACACCTTACTTACCATTTGGGGACAGAGCCTTGGAGTGCGCCCTTGAAGCCACTGGTCCGCAACGCAGCGCTGAACAGCTACGTCGAGCTCAGCCAGTCCCTCGGCATCGACCCGCGGGCGCTGATGAAGAGCGTGGGTCTGGACCCCGTGGGCCTCGCGGTCCAGGACAGATGGATCTCTGGCGTGGCCGTGACCCAGCTGCTTGAACTCTCGGCGGCGGCCTCGCACCGCGAGGACTTCGGCCTGCTCCTCGCTGAGCGCCGCCGCTTCGCCAATCTCGGCCCCATCAGCTTGGTCATCCGCGAGGAGCCCGATGTTCGCAGCGCACTCGGGTTACTTATGCGATATGACTACATGTACAACGAAATGCTCCGTAGCCGACTCTCCGAGGCACGTGGCCTGACTACCCTCAAGGTGGGCCTGGAGTTGGGTGGGGCAATGGAAGCCCGGCAGGCCACGGAGCTGGCCGTGGGCGCCTTCCATGGAGTTCTCCGCACTTTCCTCGGTGCTCGGTGGCAGCCGGACTCCGTGTGTTTCACGCACAGCGCTCCCAAGGATCTCGGTACCCACCGGCACATCTTCGGTCCGGTAGTGGAATTCGACCAGGAATTCACCGGGATCGTTTTCTGCACAAGCGACCTCAACACTCCCAATACGATGTCGGACCCGCTGCTCCGGAACTACGCGCGACAGTATTTCGAGTCCATCGCAGTCTCGAGGGACACGACCGTACGGGACCGCGTGCGCGAGTTGATCGAAGTCCTGCTGCCGAGCGGGCGCTGTTCGATCGAGCAGGTCGCATCCAGCCTCGGCGTCGACCGGAGAACCGTCCACCGCTACCTGGCGGGTTCGGGTGAGACGTTCTCCTCTCTCCTCAACGCGACGCGTACCGAGCTCGCGGAGCAGCTCGTGGCGAACCCGCGCCGCTCGTTGACGGAGATCTCCGGGCTGCTGGGATTCTCCGGACCGAGCGGCTTCTCACGCTGGTTCCGTGAGCAGTTCGGCAGCAGCCCGAGGGAGTGGCGCCTCGGGAGGGCCAGGCAGCAGCACTCCGGCGAGGAGTGATCACCGGCGATCAAGAGCCGGAGGTCGGAGCGCCCCGCCGCCTCGCCCTGGGCCTTCCTTGACCGGGGGACGCCGACAGGGGCAAAGCCTGTCCCCAACTGATAAGTCACTTGTCACCCAGGGGCAAGCGTGGCGCGTAACCGGCCCTTAACGTTGCATTACCGCAGGGGACACCGACGGCCCCACAAGGACGAGCAGGAACCCTGCTGCAGCCGCGTGCTCCTTCCGGAGCCGCTGATCGTATCTGAGCCGCCCAACGGGCCTGGGACCCCGGTCTGCGAGCTCACTCCGCCCCTCGCCATGCCCTTCAGGCACCGCATGGCGGACAGCGATGCGCGCGGCGAGTGAAGACCCGTCCGACAAAGGAGATGGACCGTGCACTTCCTCGACGACTCCCTGTATCCGGAGAACCAGGAGAAGTTGGTGATCCAGGCGGCCCCTTACGGGCCGGAGTGGCTGCCCGGTGACGCCGACGACCTTCCGCTCACCATGGATGAGCACGTGCAGGCGGCGGTCGACTGTTACAACGCCGGCGCCACGGTGCTGCACATTCACGTGCGCGAGCTGGACGGTCACGGCTCCAAGCGCATGTCCATGTTCAACGAGCTGATGGCCCGGCTGCGTGAAGCCGTGCCGGACATGGTCCTCCAGATCGGTGGATCGATCTCCTTCGCCCCCGAGGACGAGGGCTCCGATGCCAAGTGGCTGAGCTACGACACTCGCCACATGCTGGCAGAGATCACCCCCAGGCCGGACCAGGTGACGATCGCGATCAACACCAACCAGATGAACATCGTCGAGCTCTTCGACGACGAGGACATCGACGGCACCTCGATGGCCAAGCCGGCGTACTACAAGGCCTACCGGGACATGGTGGTCGAGGCAGGACCGGACTTCTACCTGGAGCACCTCGAGCGGCTCCGCGTCAACGGCATCCAGCCGCACTTCCAACTCGCCAACACGGCACAGCTGGAGACCGTGGAGCGGCTTATCCGCAAGGGCATCTACAGCGGGCCGCTCGTGCTCAACTACGTTGCCATCGGCGGCGGGTTCGCCGGCCGGCATCCGGCCGACCTGATCGAGTTCATCCGACGCGTCCCGGACGGCGCTGTGCTCACCATCGAGGCCTCCATGCGCGCGGTGGCGCCGATGAACGCGATCGGCATCGCCCTGGGCACGCACGTGCGGGTGGGCAACGAGGACAATCTGTGGCGGCGCAAGGGCGAGCGGATGTCCTCCGTGAAGCAGGTCGAGCAGATGGTTCAGGTCGCCGATGCGCTCGGCCGTGAGATCGCCACCGGGCAGGAGGCGAAGAAGATCTACAAGATCGGCGAATGGTACGCGGACGCGGACGAGACCCTGGCCCAGCTCGGCATGGTGCCCAACCGCCGCCCCGGGCGGCGCGGCTTCATGCTGCGCGACGTCAAGAGCTGACCCACCCCCACCAGAGGCGGTCCCGGGGCCGATCCTGCATCCGCCCCAGCTGATCCGGGTCGGCCCGCGACCGCCGTACCCACATACGAGCAGACGGAGCAACTTGTGGCACACGCCATTCGCTTCCATGAGACCGGCGGCCCCGATGTCATGCGGTGGGAGGAGGTCACCGTCGGCGACCCTGGCCCGGGCGAAGTAAGGATCCGGCACGTCGCCGTCGGACTCAACTTCGCCGACACCTATTTCCGCTCCGGTCTGTACCCGGCTCCGCTGCCTGCGGGGCTCGGTGTCGAGGCCTCCGGTGTGGTCGAGGCTGTGGGCGAGGGGGTGACGCATGTCGCCGAGGGCGACAGCGTCACCTACACCGGCAGTCCGCTGGGCGCCTACAGCACCGAGCGGGTCATGCCCGCCGGGTCGCTGATCAAGCTGCCGGACGGGATCAGCTGCGAGACCGCCGCCGCGATGACCATGCGCGGCCTCACCTCCGCCTATCTGATGCGCCGGATCCATCCGCTGAAGGCCGGCGACACCGTACTGCTCCATGCGGCGGCGGGGGGCGTCGGCCTGATCGTCTGCCAGTGGGCGAAGCTGCTCGGAATCACCGTGATCGGCACAGTCTCCAGCGAGGAGAAGGCCGAGGTCGCCCGCGCGCACGGCTGCGAACACATCATCTACTACCGGCGCGAAGACGTGGCCGAGCGGGTGCGAGAGCTGACTGCAGGCGCCGGAGTTCCCGTCGTCTTCGACAGCATCGGCAAGGACACCGTCGCCGGATCCATGGCCTCGCTGCAGCGCCGCGGTCTGCTGGTGTGCTTCGGCACGGCCTCCGGTGTGCCGCCCCTCGACGCCATGCAACTCGCCATCCACGGCTCGCTGTTCGTGACCCGGCCCGCGCTGGCCGACTACATCGCCGAACCCGCCGAGCGGGACGCCCTGGCGGGCGAGCTGTTCGGGCATGTCGCGTCCGGACGTATCAAGATCCAGATCAATCAGCGCTACTCCCTCCAGGACGCGGTACAGGCACACCGCGATCTGGAAGCGGGACGGACCACGGGATCTTCCGTTTTCGTCCTCTGAACACTCCGTGCCGCGCACCTTCGAAAACGCCGTGCCTCGCACATCACCCCAGGAGTGAGCCATGCCCCGGACAGTCCACCCGAAGGAAGCCACGCCCGCCCTGGTGCGCCCGGGCGTTCTCCGTACATCGATCAAGGTTGAGCCGCTGACCTGCACCATCGGCGCCGAGCTCTTCGGAGTGAACCTCGGCGACGCCTCGCGCGACGACGACCTGTTCGCCGAGTTCAGGGAACTGCTGCTGAAGTACAAGGTCCTTTTCCTGCGGGACCAGGACATCACGCGCGCCGAGCACGTCGCCATCGCCTCGCGCTTCGGCCCGCTGGAGGACCACCCTGTTGCCGGCAGCGATCCGGACTACCCGGGGCTGGTCCGCATTTACAAGGACCTGGACAGCAAGCCCGAGCACTACGAGAACGCGCTCCACTGCGACGGGACCTGGCGCGAGTGCCCGCCCATGGGGGCCGTGCTGCGCTGTGTGGAAACGCCCGAGGTCGGCGGAGACACGGTCTGGGTCAACATGGCCGAGGCCTACCGCAGGCTGCCGGAGCACATCAAGACGCAGATCGCGGGTCTGCGCGCGCGGCACAGCATCGAGGCGACTTTCGGCGCCGTCATGCCCATGGAACAGCGCCACCAGCTGAAGGCCCGGTACTCGGACCCCGAGCACCCGGTGGTGCGCGCCCACCCGGAGACCGGCGAGCAGATCCTCTTCGTCAACGCTTTCACCACGCACTTCGTCAACTTCCATACGCCCGAGAACGTGCGCTTCGGCCAGGACCACGCGCCCGGGGCGAACAACCTCCTGAACTACCTGATCAGCCAGGCGGCCGTCCCCGAGTACCAGGTGCGCTGGCGCTGGCAGAAGAACAGCTTCGCCGTCTGGGACAACCGCTCCACACAGCACTACGCCGTCCAGGACTACTGGCCCGCCGTCCGCAAGATGGAGCGCGCCGGAATCGTCGGCGACAGGCCCTTCTGAGCCCTGACCAGAGACGAGAAGGTGACGCCCATGGGAGTTCACACTGCCGGCACGATCGTGCCGGGCACGTCTCACGCCCTGCCGGCTGTATCTCGCGGTTATGCCCGGCTGGTGTTCGCATTGAGCTTTGCGCTCCTGCTGATCGACTACATGTCGCGGCAGGTCCTCAACGCGGTCTTTCCTCTGCTGAAGGCGGAGTGGCAGCTTGCCGATGCCCAGTTGGGTTCTCTCAGCGGCATCGTGGCCTTGATGGTGGGTGTGCTCACCTTCCCCCTGTCGCTCCTGGCGGACCGCTGGGGCCGGGTCAAGAGCCTGGTCATCGCCGCGACAGTGTGGAGTCTGGCGACGCTGGGCTGCGCCGTTGCCGCGAGCTACGGCCAGATGTTCCTGGGGCGGTTCATGGTCGGTGTCGGCGAGGCGGCCTACGGGAGTGTCGGCATCGCGGTGGTTCTCAGCATCTTTCCCGTCACCCTGCGGGCCACACTCTCCGGCGCGTTCATCGCGGGAGGCGCCTTCGGATCTGTGCTGGGCGTCTCGATCGGTGGCGTCGTCGCCCAGCAACTCGGCTGGCGATGGGCGTTCGGCGTCATGGGGGTCGCCGGACTGGTCATGGCCGCGATCTACGGCATGGTGGTCACGGAAAAGAGACTGGGTTCAGGTGCCGGCGGCAGCAGCGGCGCATCCGGCGAACGGGCCCCGGTCCGGACCTTGCTGCCGCGGCTGTTCTCCTCGGTCTCCGTGATCTGCGCCTACATCGGTAGCGGGCTGCAGATGTTCATTGCGATGGCTCTGCTCGCCTGGATGCCCAGCTTCCTCAACCGCTATTACGCCATGCCTCCGGCGAAGGCCGGCGTGATTGCCGGGGCCTTCGCATTGATCACAGGGATAGGCATGATCCTCTGCGGGTTCGTCACCGACCGCCTCAGCCGGAGGATCGGCGCCCGGAAGTGGACCGTCGCGATCATCTGCAGTCTCGGGTCGTTCGTGCTGCTGACGGCCGGATTCCACCTGCCGGTCGGCCCGCCGCAACTGTTGCTGATCGGCGCCGGGACCCTGCTGTCCAACGCCACGGCCGGTCCGGCGGCCGCCATGGTGGCGAATTTGACCCCAGCCGCTGTCGCGGCGACGGCCATGGCCACGCTCACCCTGGCCAACAGCCTGCTCGGGCTTGCCCCGGGGCCCGCGGTGACGGGCATGCTCGCGGACCGCATGGGCCTGCTCGGCGCACTGCAGCTGGTCCCCTGTGTCGCGGTCCTGAGCGGCGCGGCCTTCGTCATCGGCAAGCTCCGCTACGAGAACGATCTACGCCGCTTGGGGCTTCTTCCCGCCGTGACTCTCACGAACCCGGAGCTGTCGTCATGAGTCTCACCGTATCGCCGACGGTCGTCATCGTCCCCGGACTGCGCGATCACATGCCGGACCACTGGCAGACCATCCTGACCAAGAAGATCGCCAAGGCCGTTACCGTTCCGCCGTTGACGAGGGGCAGGTTGAGCTGCAGCGTTCAGGTCGCCGCCCTGAACGAAGTACTGTCGGACATCTCCGGGCCGGTCGTCGTGGTCGCCCACAGCGCCGGAGTGATGACCACCGTGCACTGGGCACAACGACACCGGCGTCCGGTCAAGGGCGCGCTGCTGGCGGCACCGCCGGACTTCGGCACGCCGCTGCCCGAGGGCTACCCGACTCCGGAGGCCCTGCGTGAAAACGGCTGGTTGCCTGCGCCGCGGACAACCCTGCCTTTCCCCAGCATCGTCGCGGCGAGCACGAACGACCCCCTGGCCGATTTCAGTCGCGTCGCCGATCTCGCCCGGGCATGGGGGAGCAGTCTCGTGGATCTCGGCCCGGTCGGACACCTCAACCCTGCATCCGGCTACGGCGAATGGCCTCGGGCGGAAGAGTTCATCCGCGAGCTCAGCTGAGGTCTGGCTGACGTGTCCGTCTGACGTCCGGCCGCGCTCTCCTCGCTCCTCCTGCCCGCTCTCCTGGGTGGGAGGAGCCGTGCGCCCACTCCAGGGGGGCATGTCGCAGATGTGAGCGCCGAGGGTGCCATCACCCATCCTGGGCGGGCGTAACGGTCGATTGCGTGATGTGCGCCGTGACGTACTCAGCGGAACGGTGACCGCCGGACGGACAGGATCGCGACGTCGTCGTGCTGGCCGCCCTCTCCGGCGAACGCGCGCGCGTCGTCGTAGAGGGCGTGCGGCAGGTCGGTGGGGGAGAGAGATACACGCTCGGTGAGGCGTTCGGTGACGGGGTAGAACGTGCCGTCGGCGTCGCGGGTCTCGGTGAGCCCATCGGTGGTCAGCAGCAGCGTCGCGCCGGGTGGGAAGGTGAACCAGTCGACGGTCGCGGGTTCGGCGGCGAGCTCGGCGAGACCGAGGGGGACGCCGGAGCCGAGGGCCGGCGTGATGACGGTGGTGTTGTGCAGCAACTGGGGCGGAATGTGTCCGCAGTTGATGACTTGTACCTCGTCGTGCGCGTCGATGTTGATGACGAGCGCTGTGACGAACCGTTCGTCGTCGCCGGTCTGTGCGGCGTAGGAGTTGTGCCGTACGACAGAGGCATCGAGGGCATCGACGAGCGCGGTCAGGGTGGGCTCCCGGTGGGCTGCCTCACGGAAGGCGCCGATGACGGCGAACGCGGCGCCGACCGCGGGCAGGCCCTTGCCCTGGACATCGCCGATCAGAACCCTGGTTCCCCACGGAGAGACGACGACGTCGTAGATGTCGCCGCCGACGAGCCGGTCCTCCTGTACGGGCTCGTACACGCCGTCGACCAGGACGTCGTCGGTGAGCAGAGGCAGAGGGCGCAGGATGTGGCGCTGCATTGCAGCAGCGGTGGAGCGCAGCCGCAGCATCTCGTGCTCGCGGCGGATACGGCGGTGGCAGGCGTAGACGGAGGCCGCGCCCAGGGCGAGAGTGAGCAGCATCATGAGGATCCTGTCGAGCCACGACCGCCCGTCACCGTGCCGGACCAGCACGGTGACGGTGACCACAAGCGTGGTCCATGCAGACACGAACTTCGTCTGGCGTACGGTGCACAGCGCGGACGCCGTCCCCGGCAGGAATACAAGGAGTCCGAGAAGCCACACCGGGGACTCGGACAGGGCACCGAGGAGCAGCACCAGGAAGGTCACTGACGCCACGCGGATCATTACTTCGGCGTTGCGCGGTGGTTCGATGGTCTCGAAGGGACGCGCGAGTGTCTTCGGACGCTTATGGGGCACGGGACCTCCCGGGCAGGTGGTGTACTCCGCGTACGTTAGGCAGGCCCCGGCCGTGGGTGAGCAGCGCCCCGCCGGACGATGTCCCGTGTGCGGTGACCAGCACTACGTGCAAGGTGTGTGTGGCCCGTGCACTCCTTCGACCCGGTCGCCTTCGATGTCGCTGGGTGCGGACGGGCCCGGGATCCGGGTCAGCGTTGCGAGGTGTCTCACACCCGGGAGGCCGGTCCGGGTGTCCCAGGTGACGTGCACAACAGGCGGCAGCCACTGGCGACATCCTGACAGTGGGATACGGTACGGCCGGGAAGAACCTGCTCGGTCCACCCGAGCTGCGCCAAGGTCCAGACACGGCGGCCGCCCGAGGGGGAGCTGGATGCTGCAGGCATTGGGATTGGGACCGGCTGAAGAAGCCATCTACACCGCACTGCTGGCCCGCCCGACAGCCTCTGCGCAGGACCTCGCCCGGCAGACCGGACTCGAGAAGGCCGAGACCACCCGCGTCTTGCTTGACCTGACGACACGTGGTCTGGTGGCGGTCGCGAGCGAGGCCGGGAGCGGGACACCTGACTCGGCTGGCTGTGGGGCCGGCCGCCGGCCCGCCCGCTACCGGCTCACACCCCCCTCAGTGGCTCTGGCCCCGTTCCTGGTCGAACAGCGCAACGCACTGCACCGGGCCGAGACCGCGTTCTCGATGCTGACCGAGCAGTACCGCAGTACCGCCGCACACCCTGCGGGCAGCGTCGTGGAGGTGGTCGTCGGCGTGGAGCAGGTCGCACACCGGTTCCACCAACTGCAGCGCGGCGCCCAGCGGGAGTTGCTGGTCTTCCTAGTCGGCGCGCCCATCGCGGTGCCGCGCGAGGACGCCGACGTGTCGGAGAGTTCTGCGCTGGACCGCGGAGTCGACTTCCGCGTCGTGGCTGCCAAGGCCTATCTCGACGGTCCCGGCATGGCGCAGGACGCACGGGCGGGCATCACGGCGGGCATCGAGCTTCGCGTCGTCGACTCGCTGCCGCTGAAGATGGTCGTGTCGGACCAGGAGCGCGCCATGGTGCCGCTGGACATGGCGGACTCCGGCGGCGAGCCGAGCGCGATCGTGGTGCACCGCAGTGGCCTGCTGACGGCCCTGGTCCATCTGTTCGAGAAGGAATGGTCCCAGGCCCGGCCGCTGTACACCACCGCCACGGGTGTGCGTGCGGAGCCGGCAGGCGATCAGCAGCCAACCGAGGAGGAGCTGGAGGTTCTCGCTCTGCTGCTGGCAGGGATCTCCGACCGGCGGGCGGCCTCCCAACTCGGCCTGTCCATACGTACCCTGGAGCGGCGGACACGCCGTCTGATGGATCTGGCCGGAGCGGATTCGCGCCTGCAGCTCGGATGGCACGCCGCACGTGCGGGCTGGCTTTGACCTCCTCCTCGGCCTGAGTGCCGGGGAGTCTCCGTCTCTTGACGGTCGCCGTCCCGGACCGGGATCGCCGTCCCAACCGGGCGTGCCCCACGGTCAGGTCCGAAGTCCCACCGAGCCGTTGGAAGTGACCGCGTGACGGAAATCCGCCATGCGGGAAACCCGTCACGCCTGGCATCCCCACTCAATCCACAGGTCTGACAGGCTGCAGCCGCAGTTTGGCATATGTTCATGGCTCACATAGGGAGATTCATGCGTTCCATAACGCGTATGGCCTTGGGCACGGCGACCGCCGCCGTCCTGGCCGTCACCGCGGTCACGCCTTCCGGGGCTGCGGATACGCCGCCTGACGGTGCCTCGGGGAAGAGGCCCATCATCGGCAGCGGGACTACGGCAACAGGCGGCAAGCAGGCGACGGTCACGCTCGTCACCGGCGACAAGGTGCAGGTGACCACGGACACGTCGGGTCACAGCTCTGCGGCCGTGCTGCCCCGCGAGGACGGCACGCAGCCGCTGGTCCAGACGTATCAGATGGGCAAGGACCTCTACGTCTACCCCGAAGACGCCTCCCAGGCGATCGCCGAGGGCAAGGTCGACGAGCAGCTGTTTAACGTCACTGGACTCATCCGCCAGGGATACGACGACACCCATACCGACACGCTGCCGCTCATTGCCACCTACCAGAACAGCGTGAACGTTGCCGACAGCGCACCGGCGGCCCCTCGCGGGGCCGAGCGGGGCCTGAGCCTCCCGGCCGTGGACGGCGTCGCGCTCAAGGCCGGCAAGGACACTGCCGCCACCTTCTGGCAGGATGTCACCAACCCCCGCTCACGTTCTGCCTCCACGCTGAAGAAGCTGTGGCTGGACGGCAAGGTCGAGGCCACCTTGGACCGGTCCACCGCGCAGGCGCACGCGCCGGAGGCCTGGGCGGCAGGCTACGACGGCAAGGGCACCAAGGTCGCCGTGCTGGACACGGGTGTGGACGCCGAGCACCCGGACCTGGTGAGCCGGGTCGCCGGTGCCAAGAACTTCACGGATTCCAAGACCACCGACGACCGGCAGGGCCACGGCACCCACACCGCCTCCACGGTCGGCGGGTCCGGTGCGGCCAGTGACGGCCGCAAGAAGGGCGTCGCCCCCGGCTCCTCCCTGCTGATCGGCAAGGTCCTCAGCGACCGCGGCTACGGTCTGGACTCGTGGATCATCGCGGGTATGCAGTGGGCCGTCGACCAGCAGGCCGATGTCGTCTCCATGAGCCTCGGCAGCTCCGCGATCGGCGACTGCAACGACCCGCTGTCCCAGGCCACGCAGCAGCTGTCGCAGAACAAGCACACTCTGTTCGTCATCGCCGCCGGCAATATGGGCTCGGGCGCCGAGACCGTCTCCTCGCCGGGCTGCGTGCCCGGCGTGCTGACCGTCGGCGCCGTCGACCGCGATGACACCACCGCGTGGTTCTCCAGCCGCGGTCCGGTGGCCGTCACCCACACCCTCAAGCCCGAGATCGCCGCCCCCGGCGTCGGCATCTCCGCGGCGAACGCGGGCGGCCGCGGCGTCTACGCCTACCAGACGATGTCCGGCACCTCCATGGCGACCCCGCATGTCGCGGGCGCCGCGGCCATCGTCCGCCAGGCGCACCCGGACTGGACCGCGCAGCAGGTCAAGGAAGCCCTGGTCTCCTCCGCCCGTACCGGCGGCAAGGTCGCCGGCGCCGATGAGACCGGGGCCGGTGTCCTCGACGTGTTCGGCGCGGTGAACCAGAAGGTGCTCTCCGCCCCCGCCGTCCAGGCCGGCAGCTACAACTGGCCGCAGGACGCCTCGGACCGCACCACGGTGCAGGTGCCCTTCACCAACACCAGCGGCAGCGACCTGACCCTGAGTCTGAAGGTCAGTGGAGTGCACGGCAACGACGGCAGCGACGTCAACTCCGGCATCATCAAGCTGGAGCAGGGCAAGGTGACCGTCCCCGCGGGGGCCACCGCTCAGGTGCCGCTGCGGATCGACCCCACCGCCCGCCTCAAGGCCGACCAGTACGGCGCTGTCACCGGCCGGATCCTGGCCACCGGCGGCGATGTGCACGTCTCCGTGCCCGTCGCCCTCTACGTGCAGCCGGAGACGGTCACCGTCCGGGTCAAGGTCATCGACCGCAATGGCAAGCCCGCGACCGGTGTCTCCTCCCTGGACCTCGTCAGCCTCGACATCGACAAGGGCGAGCGCCGCAACAACGCGGGCGCGACCGAGCAGACGTACAAGGTGCGCCCGGGCGACTACGCCCTCAGCAGCTTCGTGGCGAGCTACGGAGCGAACAATGCGGCCGAATCGATCAGCTACCTCGCGAAGCCGCAGCTGCGGATCACCCATGACACCACCGTCGTCCTCGACGCGCGCAAGGCCCACCAGCTGAGCCTGCACACCGAACGCCCCTCGACGGTGAACAACACCACGTTCAGCTACGCCCGCACCTGGGACGACACCTGGCAGCTGAGCGGATCGGTCATGGCCGGCAACGCCGTCCAGAAGTTCTACGCAGACGTCGACGGACGTGCCAAGAACGGCACCTTCGAGTTCCGGCCGACCTGGCGCGCGACCGGTTCCGAGGGCGGCTCGCCCTACGTCTACAACCTGTCGTTCCCGACCGAGGGTCCCCTGCAGTCCGACCAGGTGTACCAGCCCGAGGACTCCAAGCTGGCCCAGGTTACCGAAACGTGGAACGCCCTGGGCAAGGAGGCCGACTACATCGACGCGATGTTCATCCGCCCCTCCGGGAGCAGCGGCAACTACGTCCCCGTGAGCCCGTTCGGCCAGGTCCACGTGCCCGCCACCCGCACCGCCTACTACACGACCGGCGACGACGCCTGGTACCACGGCGCGATGACCAGCTTCCCGTTCGCCGCGTTCATGAGCGACCAGGAGCGCACCTACCGGGCCGGAGAGCGGCGTGCCGAGGAGTGGTACGGCGGCCCCCTGCGGCCGGCCGCGGCGCGTGACGCCGACGGCAAGCTGATGCTGGCCGCCGAGCGGCAGGGCGACCTGATCGGCTTCCAGAACGCGCTCTGGGTCGACGGCTCCGGCGACCACTGGTCCTACGGCGGGTCGTTCGGTGACCTCGGCAACCTGGTGCTCAAGCGCAACGGTGAGCAGATCGCTACCTGGGCCTGGCCCTACGGAGTGTTCAAGGTTCCGGACGAGGACTCCGCGTACGAGCTCACCCAGAACCTGGAGAAGATTCCGACCTCCGACCGGCCCTGGCTGCGCTCCACCGCCGTCACCACCACCTGGAGCTTCCGCTCCCACCGGGAGCCGGACGTCTACTCGCGCGGCCTGCCGATCCTTGCCCCGGCGTACGACGTGCCGGTGGACGGTATGAACACCCTGCCCGCGCAGAGCGGCATCCGGGTCGGCCTGTCGGTCGAGGGCCACGCCGGGTACACTCCGGCCGCGATCACGGCAGCCTCGCTGTCCTACTCCTACGACGGCGGCACCACCTGGACCCAGGCGCCGACCGAGCAGCAGGACGGCAAGTGGACGGCCGTCCTCGACCACACCGGCGCCGCCGGCAAGCAGGTCACGACGAAGGCCATCTTCACCGACGCCAATGGCAACGCGGTCACCCAGACCATCACCCGCGCCTACGACGTTCGGTAACCACACAGTTCGGCCGGGCGGTCCCCCGCAATGGGCGGCCCGCCCGGCCGGCCACCTTCGATGCCCCGCCGGCTTGCCCGAGGGTCCAGTGCAGGCCGATGGCTTCATCGCGGCGCATGCCGGTTCCGAGCAGCAGCTCGAACGCAGCCGGGGGCGGGAGCCGGGCCGCATGGCGTCAGTCCGGCCACCGACAGCCGTCCCGAGCGTCGTCCACTCACCGTCACCTGCGGGGTTATGCCGCGCCGGCCCCAGGTGCGTCCAGCTTTGCCCGAACACGGTTCACTTCATGTGCGTCCACACACCCACCATGCCGCTGAACACCACCTCCCGAAAGGCCGGTCGACCACGCTTGACCGCGTGGTGGCGTCTCAGCCACCGAGCCTTCGGAAGCCGATCAATGCTGCAGCGATGCTGACGAAGGCCGGAGAACGCTCAGGCTTGCGCTCGTAGCGCCGGTGCAGGCGGCGGCATCGTCTCAGCCACGAACACAGTCCTCTCGCCCCCCATCGATGGCGGCCAAGCCGCTTGGGCCGGGCGCCCGGGGCCGGTCAGCGCCGTGGCGACCACAGGCCGTCGATGAGGACGGTCAGCACCTGATCCGCCTCGTCGGGGGCGTGCTCACGGGTCCAGGCCGCCGCGGCTATCAGCGCGAACAGCTCCGCGGCCGAGGTGTCGTCCCGTACCTCGCCGGCCCGCTGCGCCCGCTCCAGAAGCTGCTGGCCGGACGACTGCATCGACGTACAGGCGTTGTTCAGCTCGGAGGTCTCGTCCTTAAGGCTGTCCATCAGCATGGTTACGAGACCCCGATAGGTGGTGGCATGTGCCACCGCCGCTCGCACCCAGGTCGCGAGGGCCGCTCCGGCCGGCTCCGTGGTCAGCAACTCCCGTGCGGTTTCGTCGAGTTCCGAGATGCTGTCCCCGAGCATCGTCTCCAGCAGGGCCTCCCGGGTGGGGAAGTGGCGGTAGAGCGTCGCGTTGCCCAGGCCCGCCTGCTTGGCGATGTCGTCGAGCGAGGTGTGGATGCCGTGCTTGTCGAAGGCCTTCCTGGCTTCGGCCAGGAGTCGCTCGTAGTTGCGGCGGGCGTCTGCACGCATCGGGCTGTCTTCTCCTTGGCCGTGCTTGGAGTGGCGCCAAAACGGGGTATGACCCCGATTCTAACCTGGCTCTCCGTCGATCTCCTTGTTTGGTCAACCGGCAGGCTCCGCGGGGGTCGGGTGGTCGAAGGCGAGCGTCGCCGGCAGTTCCAGGTCGCTCGCCTCCGCGGCAGGTTCAGCAACTCAAGGCCGGTGAACGGGGTGAAACCGCTTTCCAGGCAGGTGCGTCCGGCAAGATCTCGGCCGCTGGGCATCGACGCCCCGCAGCGCCAGGACCAGGGCCGGCGGCTCCTTGCGCAGACTCTGCGCGGCGAGCGCCGCGAGGATGCCGTCCGGGCCGAGTTCCACGAGTAGTCGGACGCGGGGCTTCCGGATTACTCCGAGCCCTGTTCGGATGCCGGCTCCGCGTCGCTGCCCGCGGGGACGGAGCGCATGATCAGGGTGAGCAGGATGGTGAGGGCGGTGAAGCCGGCACCCCAGGCGAAGGCCGTGGTGACGCCCTCGGTGAGGACGAAGTCCGCGCTGCCCTTGGCGTCGAGTCCGACGGGCACCTCGTCGGCCGCGCCGCGGCTGGCGGCGCCGAAGACGGTGACCATGATGGCGAGGCCCAGTGCGCCGCCGATCTGCTGCATCACGTTCAGCAGACCGGACGCGGAGCCTGTCTCCTCCGGCGCGATGCCGGACATCAGGATGGTGGTGACGCCCACGAGCAGGGTGCCCATGCCGAGGCCGGCGACGAGCATGGGCCCGAGCAACGTGGAGAGGTACTCGGCCTCGGGGGTGATCTGGGTGAACCAGATCAGGCCGACGCTTATGGCGGCGGCGCCGACCGCGGTGAGCACCCGTGGGCCGGCCTTGGGCAGCACCTTGGCGGCGACGCTGGAGGCGCCGAGGATGAGCACGGCCAGTGGCACGAAGGCCAGACCCGCCTGGATCGGGGTGAAGCCCCGGACCTCCTGGAGGAACTGAGTGAGGAAGAAGAACATCGCGTTGCCGGCCGCCATGACGAACAGCAGCGAGAGGTAGCCGGTCGCGCGGTTGCGGTCTGTGAACAGTCGCAGCGGGGTGATCGGCTGCTTGGCGTGGGTCTCGACGAAGACGAACACCACGAGCAGGGCGACGGCGAGGGCGAAGGAGATCAACGTCAGCGCATCGCCCCAGCCGCTCTCGGCGGCCCGGATGAAGCCGTAGACCAGGGCGGTCATGCCGACGGTCGAAGTGAGCGCGCCGCCGAGGTCGAAACGGGCGGGCTTGCGCTCGGTCTCGTGGATGAACATCGGGGCGGCGATCAGCAGCGCGATGCCGATCGGCACGTTGATGAAGAGCACCCAGCGCCAGGACAGCCAGTCCGTCAGCAGGCCGCCACCGATCAGACCGATGGCCGCGCCGGAGCCGGACACCGCTGCGTACAGGCCCAGGGCGCGGGCCCGGGCCTTCTCGTCGGTGAAGTGCGTCGCGATCAGGGCGAGCACCGTGGGCGCAGCGAAGGCGGCGCCGATGCCCTGCAGGGCGCGGGCTGCGAGCAGCATCGCGACTGAGTTGGACAGGCCGCCGAGCAGCGAGGCGGCGGTGAAGACCGTGACGCCGATGAGCATGCCGCAGCGGTGGCCGAGCACGTCTCCGGCGCGGCCGCCGAGCAGCAGCAGACCGCCGAAGGTCAGCAAATAGGAGCTGAGGACCCAGGAGAGTCCGGTCGGGGTGAAGTCGAGCGCCTCCTTGAGGTCGGGGAGGGCGATGTTCACCACGTTCACGTCGAGGATGAGCATCGTCTGGAGGGCGAGCACGATGACAAGCACCAGGCCGTTGCGGCGGCCCACTGCATCGGCAGGGGCGGGAGCGCGCTGGCCCGCGACGCTCGTGGCGGTCTGTTCGCTCATGATTCACATCTCCTCAAAAGGCTAACCGGGGACACTCCACGATTCTTGTCGGTTGAAAATACAGGGACGGTCCCCGTTTAGCAATCGGCGGCCTTCCGTGTCAGTTGACGCCCAGTTACCGATCGCTCGGTGCGCTCTTGCAGGGCCGCGGGGGGAACGCGGTGGGCGTCCCGAGGGGGGCTCACCCAGGTGGCGCCCTGGGCCTGGCCTTCTTCCAGGGCCAGTACACGGCCGAGACGTCTGGCCGAGCGGGACTGGCCGGTAAAGGAGAAAGACGGGCGGTTCAGCAGCGCCGCCCTGCCAGGCGAGTTCATTCGGGGCCGACGTCGGTGCACCGCCCGACGGAGGATTCGCTGTCAACGTGTTCCTGCGCGACGGTGACACCGCCGGCTCCCGGCCCCGCCGCGGCCCGCCTCTGCTCCCGGTCCCCCCGTCCGGCCGGCTGACGGGCTCATCGCCCGGGACGCCGAGCTGACGCTCGCCGATCAGCGGCTGGCCGCAGCGCGGCGCGGCAGCGGCGGCGCGCCGCCGGCAGCCGGAGACCACCACACCCACGCGGCCGCCGAGGCCCACCGCGGCCTGGGCCTCTATCTCGCCGACAGGGGCGGGCGCTCCTGACAACCGGCGTCCGTCCCGACGACGCGGTGCTGCCGCCCGGCGCGCCACCCTCCGCCGCTGACCCGGCCCGCAGGGTTCAAGGATCCTGCCGATCTCGGTCGGGCCGGTGCGGTGGCCGACGGCGACCGTTCCGGAGGGCGAGGCGAGATGGCGCCGGGGCTCTGGCCGGGGTGGTGCGGATCATCATTTATGCTTCAAGGCGGCCACGGGTCAGCGGCACGTCGCTCTACGTGGCAACAGTGGCGGGCAGTCCGGCCGGTCGAGGAGCGCGCGCGTCGGGCCTTGGGCCGGAGGGACCGCACGGCCCGCCGCCGAGGCCCTGACAGGCGGCTACGACCTGGCCTTCGCCGTCGGCACCGGGCTGCTGCTCGTCGTCCTGGCCGCCGCCACCGTGCTGCGCCCGGCCCGCACCGGCCAGGTGGCCGAGGACCCGAAGACCGAGGACCCGAAGACCGAAGGCCCGAAGATGACGATGGCGCCATGAGAGCCGATCGTCTCGTCGCCGCCCTCCTCTTCCTCCAGACCCGGCAGCGCGTCATCGCCGCCGAACTCGCCTCCGAACTCGGCATCTCCGAACACGCCGCCCGCCGGGACCTCGAAGCGCTCGTCGCCTCCGGGGTCCCGGTCTACTCCCAGGACGGAAAAGGCGGCGGCTGGCGGCTCGTCGGCGGAGCCCGTACCGATCTGACCGGCCTCACCGCCCCCGAGATCCGCGCGCTCTTCCTCCTCGCCGACCCCGAAAGGAGAAGAAGGGCATGTCCAGTTGGACCGTGCCCAGTACGTCGTCTGCTCCGCGGACCCGCCGCCGCCCGGTGGGGGAGGTGGAGCTGGGAGTGGACACGCACCGGGTTGCCCATGTGGCCGCGGTGCTCTCCGCGACGGGGGCAGTACTGGCCACCGACGAGTTTCCGGCCACCGCGGCGGGATACCGCGATCTGCTCAAGTGCGCCAGGAAATTGGGAACCGTCAGGCGGGCCGGAGTGGAGGGACCGGCTCCTACGGGGCGTCCCTGTCCCGCTATCTGCTTGCCCAGGGTGTGGACGTGTTTGACGTGAATCGGATGGACCAGGCAGATCGTTGTCGGCGCGGCAAATCGGATCCGCTCGATGCCCAGAATGCGGCGCGAGCTCCACCGCATCGTGTTCACCCGCCTGCGGGTCGGCCCTCGCACTCAGGACTACTACGAGCGCCGGATCAAGGAGGGTAAGACCCGGCGCGAAATCGTCCGTTGCCTCAAACGCTATGCGGCCCGCGAGGTCTTCCACCTGCTCAAACAGCTACGGCCAGCACCCCGCTCATAGGGGCTGTCGTGACAGATGAGAGGCTCAGGCGAGTGAGCGAGACACCGACGAACACCCTGCAATACCGCTTTGACGGGCCAGAAGACGCACCGATCCTGGTGATCGGTCCCTCACTGGGTACCACATGGCACATGTGGGACCGGCAGATACCGGAGCTCTCCCAGCACTGGCGGATCTTCCGCTTCGACCTGCCGGGCCACGGCGGCGCCCTCGCCCACCCGGCCACCGCCGTCGGTGAGCTCTCCGACCGGCTGCTGGCCACCCTCGACGGTCTCAGTGTCCAGCGCTTCGGATATGTGGGCTGTTCCATCGGCGGCGCGATCGGCGCCGACCTCGCGCTGCGCCATCCGCACCGGGTCGCCTCGCTGGCCCTGGTCGCCGCCTCGCCCCGGTTCGGCAGCGCCGACGAGTTCCGGCAGCGCGGGGTGGTCGTCCGCACCAACGGCCTGGAACCGATAGCCCGCAGCGCGCCCGAACACTGGTTCACCCCCGGCTTCGCCGCCGCCCAGGCCGCGATCGTCGAGTGGGCCGTCCAGATGGTCCGCACCACCGACCCCGGCTGTTACATCGCCGCCTGCGAAGCGCTCGCCGCCTTCGACATCCGTACCGAACTCAGCCGCATCGGCGTCCCGACCCTCGTGCTGGTCGGCGCAGAGGACCGGGTCACCGGGCCCGCCGAGGCCCGGACCCTGGTCGCGGGCATACCGGACGCCCGGCTCGCCGTCGTCCCCGGAGCCTCGCACCTCGCCCCGGTCGAGCAGCCCGCCGCCGTCACCGACCTGCTCGTCACCCACTTCTCGACGAGTCGGCAGGACACCCTCGTCGCCATCCCCGTCCCCAGCACCGGCCCCGCGCTCTCCGCCCCCGTGCTGCCCGTCGCGGAGATCGCCCCCGCCGCGGATCAGCCGGAGGCCGCGACCCGCGGCCTGGCCGACCCGTACGAACCGGGCATGAGGGTACGCCGCGAAGTGCTCGGCGACGCCCATGTCGACCGGGTCATGGCCGCCTCGGACGAGTTCACCGGCGAGTTCCAGGAGCTCGTCACGCGCTACGTCTGGGGGGAGACCTGGACCCGTGAGGTCCTGGACCGCCGCACCCGCAGCTGCATCACGCTCACCGCGCTGGTCACCTCGGGCCATCTGGAGAGCCTGGCCGCGCATATCAGGGCAGCCCTGCGCAACGGGCTGACCCCCGCGGAGATCAAGGAGGTGCTGCTGCAGACCGCCGTCTACTGCGGCATACCGGCCGCGGGCGCCGCGTTCACGATCGCCCAGACCGTGATTCAGGAAGAAACCCGGCCCCACCCATAGCAGGATGGGGACCATGAACGCTGCGAACCCCGTGCACCTGACCCTGACGAAGAAGACGCACTCCTGCATCCGCCTGGAGAAGGACGGGCGAACGCTCGTCATCGACCCGGGCGGCTTCTCGGAGGAGGACGCGGCACTCGGTGCCGACGCGCTGCTGGTGACGCACGAGCATGCCGACCACTTCGACGAGAACCGGCTGCGGGCCGGTATGGAGGCCAACCCGGCCGCGCAGATCTGGACCCTGCGCAGCGTCGCCGACCAGCTTTCCGCGGCGTTCCCCGGGCGCGTCCACACTGTCGGGCACGGGGACACGTTCTCCGCGGCCGGCTTCGACGTTCAGGTGCACGGCGAACTGCACGCGGTGATCCACCCCGACATCCCGCGGGTCACCAATATCGGCTTCCTGGTGGACGGTTCGCTCTTCCACCCGGGCGACGCGCTCACCGTGCCCGACCACCCCGTCGACACCCTGATGCTCCCGGTGATGGCCCCCTGGAACAAGATCTCCGAGGTCATCGACTACGTACGTGAGGTCAAGCCGAGGCGCGCCATCGACATCCACGACGCGCTGCTCACCGATCTCGCCCGCCCGATCTACGACCGGCAGATCGGCACTCTCGGCGGCACCGACCACGGCCGGCTGACCCCGGGTGACTCGACAGGCCTGTGACCGGCGCCGGTCCGGCGACTGTCAGTGGGAGCCGCTACGTTTACTACATGCGCATCGCCACGTGGAACGTCAATTCGATCACCGCCCGCCTCCCGCGGCTGCTGGCCTGGCTGGAGAGCACCGGCACGGACGTGCTGTGCATCCAGGAGACCAAATGCGCGGCCGAGCAGTTCCCGGCGGACGAGCTGCGCGAGCTCGGCTACGAGTCCGCGGTCAACGCCACGGGCCGGTGGAACGGGGTCGCGCTGGTCTCCCGGGTCGGACTGGCCGACGTCGTCACGGGGCTGCCCGGCGGCCCCGATTACGAGGGCGTGCAGGAGCCCCGGGCGATCTCGGCGACCTGCGGCCCGGTCCGTCTCTGGTCGGTGTACGTGCCGAACGGCCGCGAGGTCGCCCACGAGCACTACGCCTACAAGCTGCGCTGGTTCGAGGCCCTGCAGAAAGCGGTCGCCCCCGACTCCGCGGGCTCCCAGCCGTTCGCGGTCCTCGGCGACTTCAACGTGGCGCCGACCGACGAGGACGTCTGGGACCCCGCCCTGTTCGAGGGCGCCACGCATGTCACCCCCGCCGAGCGTGCTGCCCTCGCCACCCTCCGCGCGGAGGGCCTCTCGGACGTGATGCCGCGCCCGCTGAAGTACGACCGCCCGTACACCTTCTGGGACTACCGCGAGCTGCGCTTCCCGAAGAACAAGGGCATGCGGATCGACCTGGTCTACGGCAACGCTCCCTTCACGGCGGCGGTCAAGGACAGCTATGTGGACCGCGAGGAGCGCAAGGGCAAGGGCGCGTCCGATCATGCGCCGGTGGTCGTCGACCTGGACCTGTGACCGCCGTCCGGTGACGTTCGCTGATCCCGGCGCACAGGGGCGCCTTGATGAGAAACGTCCTGGGGGACCATGCAGACCCGTACCCTACGACGTCTCCAGCTGCGGCGCATGGGCCCGGACCGCGTCGAGCACCTGCCGTTTGGACGGGTTGACCATCGCGTGCCCCGCCACGGACACCGTCGGAACGGTCTCGTTTCCGTCGGCGACCGAGCGGACGAACGCCGCAGCCTCGGGATCCCGCCAGATGTTCACCTCGGTGTACCTGAGGCGGGTGAACCGGAGCCGCAGGCGGAGCTTCATGCAGTACGGGCAGCCGGGCCGCCAGTAGACAACCATGCCGTCGCGGTCCTCGGTCATGCGCTTCCCCTTGTTCGCCCACGCATCTCAGATCGGCCCGGGCCGATGGTCAGTGGTTGCCGATACGGTGATCCCTGTCATTGTCCCGCTTGCCGGCTGCTCGCGCAGGCTTGGACCGCACCGCCCGTTCAGCGCCGGACGGGGCGTCGTATGCGGACCACGCGGCGGTCGCGCCGAGCGCCAGGACCATCAGCAGCGCACTCACCCACAGCGGCGACCGGAAGCCGAACCCCGCACCGATTGTGATGCCGCCGAGCCAAGGCCCCAGCGCGCCGCCCACGTTGAAGGCGGCCGTGGAGAACGAGCCTGCCAGCGTCGGCGCACCGGACGCCGACTGGAGCACCCGCGAGATCAGCGCAGTTCCGGTGCCGTACGCGAGCATGCCCTGGACCAGGACGAGCGCGACGACCGCGACCGGGCTCTCCGCGGTCAGTGCGAGCCCGGCCCAGCCGGCGGTGAGCGCCACCAGCCCGGTGGTGGTGACGGCGACCGGTCGCGCATCGACGATCCGGCCCGCGATGGTGACACCCAGGAACGAGCCGACCCCGAACAGTGCGAGCACGGCGGGCACCCACCCGGCGCCGACCCCCGTGACCCGGGTGACCAGCGGCTCCAGATAGGAGAACGCGCAGAAGGTCGCGCCCTGCACGAGCGCGCTCGTCAGCAGGGTGAGAGCGAGCCGCGGCTCGGTCAGGGACCGCAGTTCGGCATGCCCGCCCACCGCGTGGGACTCGGCCCGCTCGCCGGGGATCGTCCTGGCGATCACCGCAAGGGCCGGTACGGAGACGAGGGCGACGGCCCAGAACGCGGCGCGCCACCCCCAGTGCCCGCCCAGCACCGCACCGGCGGGCACCCCCACGACACAGGCGACGGTGACACCGCCGACCACGACCGACGTGGCGCGAGCCCGGGCGCCGGGTCCGGCCACGGAGATCGCGGTCACCAGCGCCACGGCCCAGAAACCCGCGTTCGCCAGCGCTCCGACGACCCGTGTCGCCAGCAGCACGCCGTATCCGGGGGTGACCGCGCCCATGACATGGACGGCGGTGAAGACGGAGAGGAAGAACAGCAGCGCGCGACGCCGGGGCCAGTTCCGGCTGAGCAGCGCCATCGCGGGCGCGCCGACCACCATCCCGACCGCGAACGCCGACGTCAGCAATCCGGCGGCCGGGATGGATACGTGCAGGTCGTCGGCGATGTCCGAGACCAGACCGGACAACATGAACTCGGAAGTGCCCTGGGCGAAGACGGCGAGCCCGAGCGCGTAGACAGCAAATGGCATGAAGAAACCCCATGGGCAGACTGATGGACGGACCAGGCAGGGGGTGTGGGCCGCGCCCGCCCGACAGGTCGAGCGGCAACGCGGAAGAACGTCAGGTCTGTTCACGGACGTGACGCGACAACGCGGCAGGCAGCCGTCGTGGTCGGGAATCTGCGCACGAGCGCATACGGGGAAGCACAGCCCACACTGCGGTGGTCCTGCGGCGGCAGCCGGACAGAAGCGATCCTCCGGCCCGATCGGCCGTGCGGGATCGACTCGACAGCGGGTCAGCCACCGGCGGGACCGGCGGCTAGAGTCTGTTCGCCTCGGGGCTGGACATGATGGCGAACGTACCAGTCCGGATCACTCCACCTCCACCCCTTCAAAGAGAATGACCTGCACACGTACCTGGCTACGGGACAACCCTTGGGCTGTGCGATCACGAGGGGCGGGTGTGACGGCCGGCCCGGCGGTGGCGACGGCGCGCGCGGCGGCGCACCGGTGGGCGTGCGCACCTGGTTCAGCACTCGAACGACAGGCCGCGCGCCTGTGGTGCGTAACCGGGCCGGGATGCGACCCTGAGTGGTATGAACATCCCCTTCTTGGGCAACTGGCGTAAGCGTCACGACGGTAGGCACGGAGCGGGCCTCGCGGCCGCCGTCGAGGCCGACCCGGACGCTGTGGCCGAGCTGCTCGCCGAGTGCGAGCTGCTGCGTGTCCGAGCAGGGCAGCGGGGGCTCGAACTCGACGACACTCCGGCCTCGTTGACGGCGCTCGACCAACTGCCTCCCCGCTGGCGGGACGACCCGGAGGAGCTGCCTTGGCTGGGTAACGACGCCGGGCTGTACCTCGGCACCGTCCTGGTGCGAAACGTCCCCGGCGCCGTCTGGCGCATCTGGCCCAGCGGGCAGCCGGTGGTGCGGCTCGCCTCCGGGCGCGAGATCGATGTCGTCGAGGCCGGGCTCGACTGGGCGATGGCCGGCAGCCCTGAGCTCTCGCAGGTGTACGCGGAGTCCGCCGAAGGCTAAGACCGACCGGCACATGGGGGGCGGCGTCGCGGGGCTGGGGCACGCACCTCGGGGCGTTGTCGTCAATCACCATGTTCCCCGAGCTCTCGGCTTCGCTCGAGCAGGGGAGGCCCCATTCGCCATGGCTCAATCCTCCGCCATGCGATGCACGCACCCCAGCCCCGCTCCTTCACTCACCCCCACGTGCCGGCTAAGGGCCAACTCCGAAACGCTAATAAAACGCCTTATACCCCATTTGTGCGTGTCGGGTGCGAAGTCCCTTGCCGGGATGGATAGTTTGCGCTGACCTCGACACAGCGATAAGTGGGTAGGGCAGCGTATGGCCGTCGATCCGTTGATCGAGCTGCGGAACGTCAATAAGTACTACGGAAAGTTGCACGTCCTGCAGGACATCAATCTCACCGTCGCCCGCGGGGAGGTCGTGGTGGTCATCGGCCCCTCCGGCTCCGGCAAATCGACGCTCTGCCGGACGATCAACAGGCTCGAGACGATCGAGTCGGGCTACATCGCCATCGACGGCAGGCCCCTCCCGGAGGAGGGCAAGGGACTCGCGGAGCTGCGGGCCGAAGTCGGGATGGTCTTCCAGTCCTTCAATCTCTTCGCGCACAAGACCGTGCTGGCCAATGTCTCGCTCGCCCAGCTCAAGGTTCGCAAGCGCAAGAAGGACCAGTGCGACCTGCGGTCCCGGGAGCTGCTGGAGCGGGTCGGGCTCGCCTCCCAGGCGGACAAGTACCCCGCCCAGCTCTCCGGCGGTCAGCAGCAGCGGGTGGCCATCGCCCGCGCCCTCGCCATGGATCCCAAGGCCCTCCTCTTCGACGAACCGACCTCGGCGCTCGACCCGGAGATGATCAACGAGGTGCTGGAGGTCATGCAGCAGCTGGCCCGGGACGGCATGACCATGGTCGTCGTCACCCATGAGATGGGGTTCGCCCGGTCCGCGGCCAACCGCGTGGTCTTCATGGCCGACGGCCGCATCATCGAGGACCGCACCCCGGAGGCCTTCTTCACCGCCCCGGAGACCGACCGGGCCAAGGACTTCCTGTCCAAGATCCTCAAGCACTGACGGGAGGCTCCCTGTTGCGCACGAGAAGAATTCTGGCCGCCTGCGCGGGCCTTCTGGTGGCCGTCCTCGCCGTCGGCTGCGGGAAGGAGGGCAGCCCCCCGGTGAAGGGGCCCAAGCCCGGCCAGCTGCCGGTCTACAAGGTCGACACCGTTTTCCGGCTGCCCGAGTCGAAGACCTGGACCAAGGCCAGGAAGCGCGGTTATCTCCAGGTCGGGGCCAAGGAGGACCAGCCCTATCTGGGCGAGAAGGACCCGGCCACGGGTATCTACTCCGGTTTCGACATCGAGATCGCCCGGATGATGTCGGCCTCGCTCGGCTTCGACCCGAAGACGATCCGCTTCAGGACGATCGCCTCCGCCAACCGCGAGACGGCGCTGCAGAATGGGCAGATCGACTACTACGTCGGCACCTACACCATCAACGCCATGCGCAAGAAGCTCGTCGGGTTCGCCGGGCCGTATTTCATGGCGGGCCAGTCCCTGCTCGTCCGCACGGACGAGCACGACATCAGCGGCCCGCAGGACCTGGCCGGCAGGACCGTCTGTTCGGCCGCGGGCTCGACCCCGTACCAGCGCATCGCGGCCGACTACCCGAAGGCGATCCTGGTCGCGTACGACACGTACTCGATCTGCGTCGACAACCTGCTGACGTACCAGGTCGACGCCGTCACCACCGACGACGCCATCCTGCTGGGCTTCGCGGCCAAGGCGCCCAAGGAGCTGAAGGTGGTCGGCAAGCCGTTTTCCGAGGAGCCGTACGGCATCGGCGTCCCGCGCAGTGACAACGCGCTCCGGTTCGCGCTCAACGACGCCCTTGAGGCCAACGAGAAGAACGGCAACTGGAAGAAGGCGTTCGAGGCCACGCTCGGACTGTCCGGAGTGCCCGCGCCGACTCCGCCGCCCATCGACCGCTACCCGGCGACCTGAGGGGACGGTCCACGACCATGGACGTACTCACACAGAACTTCTCGCTCTACGCCAAAGGCTTCCTCGGCACCTTCGAACTCACCGTCTACGCCTCGATCCTGGCGTTGCTCCTCGGCCTCGTCATGGCCTCGTTCCGCGTGGCGCCCGTCGGCTCGCTGCGAGTGTTCGGCACCGTCTGGGTGACGGTGCTGCGCAACACCCCGCTGACCCTGCTCTTCTTCGCCGTCCTGCTCGGCCTGCCGCGCTTCGGTCTGGTCCTGCCGTTCAAGGTCTTCGCGATCCTCGCACTGGGCTGCTACACCTCCGCGTTCATCTGCGAGGTGATCCGCTCCGGCATCAACACCGTGCCGCAGGGGCAGGGCGAGGCGGCCCGCAGTCTCGGAATGACCTTCGGACAGACGCTGGGCAACGTGGTGCTGCCGCAGGCGTTCCGCTCGGTGATCCCCCCGGTCGGTTCGACGCTCATCGCCCTCGCCAAGAACTCGGCGATCGCGGGGGCGTTCAGCGTCACCGAACTTCTCGGCACCTACAAGACCCTCAACGAGCTGGGCTACGGCATCATCTGGACCTTCGTCTGGATCGCCGTCGGCTACCTCATCATCACGTTGTCCATCAGCGCGCTCTTCAACGCGCTGGAGAAGCGCTACGGAGTGGCCCGATGACCTACACGCAGGCCGCCACCGCGCTCTACGACATCCCGGGCCCGCGGACCCGTAAACGCCACTTCGTGTACGGAATCGTCTCGACGGTCCTGATCATTGCCCTGGTCGGCTGGATCATCTATCTGCTCTTCGAGACGGAGCAGTTCACCAGCGCCAAGTGGACGCCCTTCGCGTACAAGGGCATCCAGGAGCTCCTGCTGCGCGGGCTCGGCAACACACTCAAGGCGTTCGCCTGCGCAGCTGGGCTCTCACTGGCCCTCGGGGCGGTCCTGGCCGTCGGCCGGCTCTCCGAACACCGGGCGGTGCGCTGGCTGGCGACGCTCCTCGTGGAGTTCTTCCGGGCCATGCCCGTCCTGGTGATGATCTTCTTCATCTTCGTGGCGCTGAAGGTGCAGCCGCTGCCCGCGCTGGTCGCCGGACTGACCCTCTACAACGGCTCGGTGCTCGCCGAGGTGTTCCGTACCGGCATCAACTCGGTGGAGCGCGGCCAGCGCGAGGCCGCGTACGCACTGGGGATGCGCAAGACGCAGGTCATGACCTTCGTGCTGGCCCCGCAGGCGGTTCGCGCCATGCTGCCCACCATCATCAGCCAGTTGGTGGTGGCCCTGAAGGACACCTCGCTCGGCTATCTGATCACGTACGAGGAGTTCCTCCACGCGGGCAAACTCATCGCGTCCAACCTCGACTACGATCTTCCCTTCATCCCCGTCGTGATGGTGATCTCGCCGATCTACATCGGGATGTGCATGCTGCTCTCCTGGTTCGCCACCTGGGTGGCCAAGCGGGAGCGGCGCAGTCCGAAGACGGAGGCTGTGGAAGTCGCACCGGCCGAACCAGGAACGGTGCTGCCGGGAGTGCACTAAGGGCTGTCCCGTCATCCCTGACGGGCGCACGACGACAGCTATGGCACCTCGCTGTGTTGTCGGAACGCCCGATTACGCCCAGTATGAGAATGCCCCTCCGCCTTGCGATGCACCGCATCTGACGCCGCGCGCTGATCCACCAGGGATGACGGGACAGCCCTTGGGGCGTGTTTCGAAAGTAGCGCCGTCCGCCCGCAGGGCGGGCCAGGTGGCGTCTGGCAGACGGGGCCTTCAAAGCCTCGTAGCTCGCGTTCGGTTTCACCGGGGTGGCCGCTTTGGATCAACGATCGCTCACAGAATGAGCGGGAAACGCGCCCACGAGCGAGCGTCCGCAGCATGCGGGGACGCGCGCCACAGGCGGGGCTGGCTGGTGTGGGGCGCGTTCAGGGCTGTGTGTCGGCCTGGGTCATGGAACTGACCGCGTCCGCGATCGTGTTCCTGTACAGGCCGAGCTTGGGCTTGAGTACCTTCGCGCCGGAGCCGAGCGGGAAGTTGAGCGTGTCCGCGTTGGGCATATGGTCGCCGTCGGCCAGCACATTCATCTCGTCGATCTTGGGCACGGTTCCGGTGGTCGCGCCGCTCGGATTGAGGTCGATCACCGCGTAGGCGGTGCGTCCGGCCCGGACCGGGTATGCGGGTGCCCCACCGAGCCCGCTCGGGATCAGCGGCCTGACATCGTGGCTGTGGTCCGCGGACTGCGAGTTGCCCAGGCTGACCAGTGGGTAGTAGCTCAGTCCGCAGGTGTTCGCGCCGACGTTGCGCACCTTGATCACCCGCTGGGTGGGCGCACCGGCCCGGCGGGTCACGTGTACCGACAGCTTCTGCATCTCGCACGGGTGCGGGTAGGCGTCACTGTCGCTGTTGGCGTCGCCAGCCGTCTTCGCGCTGCCGGCGTTCACGGTGACGGCGTTCGTGGTGCCGGTGTTCTGCACGGCATCGCTCGTCTTCACCGACCCGGAGGACCGCGAGGACCCCACCGAAGCCGCAGCGGCTACAGAACTGTCCGCCGAGCCGGCGGCCTTCGTGCCGGCACCCTCCCCACCGCAGGCGGTCAATGCCAGAGCGAGTACCGCAGTGGCGGCGGCGCCGATGACGGTGGCGTGGTGACGGTTGTGGAACGTACGCATGAGGATCCCCCAAGGGTGACAGCACGACAAAGACATGGGGCCTGCGGGCGAACCGCCCGTGACCTTCTGACACTCATCACTCTTCCTGCCAGCGCTCACGTCCTGCTGGCGCGCCGCTGACGCCCTGCTGACGTCCTCGCCGGCCGAAGCCCCCGCGCAGCGGGTCTGCCCCGGCGTGGGGTCAGCACAGCCAGGAGGGCGGCTTTGTTCACGGCGACGTGACGGCGTGCATGCCGATGGATCCGGATGCCCGCCGTGCCATGTTCCGCCGTGTGCCGAGCCGCGGCAGCGAGGCACGAGTCGCGCCGCCCCGACTTCGCACCGACGGAGCAGCCATGGGCGTGGGGAACGTCTGCTCCAGCAGCTTTCACTTGGTGCAGGTTGTACGTCTGCCGCCAGGACAGGTGGTCGGCGAGCGTGGCGATCACAAACCAGGTTTGCCGGCACGGACCATGACGTAGCCCATTTTGTCCCGGCACAGGCCGAGGATCAGCGGATAGGCCGAGTCCAGTTGCGTGGCCACGTCGGTACCCAGGAGTTCCTCGATCTGCCGGCGACGTGCCGCGAAGATCTGGGGGATCAGGTGGTAGGTGGGTGCGAAGTCGCCGGTCCTGTCACGTACGCGGTCGATGGTGAAGCCGGCCTGCCGGGCGAGGGCTGGGTAGTCGTCGAGGGAGCCGGGCAGGCGGGCGAGCGCGAAGCCTGCGCGGAACAGCGCCACGTCCTGGTCGGTGAACGGGACGTGCTCGAAGCAGTCCGCGAGGACGAGCCGGCCACCGGGACGCAGGACGCGCTTGGCCTCGTGCAGAGCACGGGGGCGGTTGGCGAAGTGGGCGAACGACTCGATCGCCCACACGGCGTCGAACGACGCGTCCTCGAACGGCAGGTTCATCGCGTCGGCCTGCAGGAACTCGGTGCGGTCGGCGACGCCGGTGCGGGCGGCGCGGTCGCGGGCCTGCTCGACCTGGGCGCTGCTGGCGGTGATACCGAGGACCTGCCCGCCAGAGGCGTGGGCCAGACGCACCGTGGGCCGTCCGGTGCCGCAGCCCACGTCCAGCGCTCGTTGCCCGGGCCCGAGGGCGAGCTCGTCGATCAGTTCGTCGGTCCACCGGTCCTGCGCCGCTGTCAGCTCCTGCCACGCCTCGTCCGCCGACAGCGTCCGCCCGGGCTTCGGGCGCCCCCCGTCGTCCCACATGCCCAGGTGCATGCTGTCACCCATTGTCAGGCTGTACAGACCCCCCAAGCGGTCGTACCACGCTCCGACCTCCTGCACGGAAGGCCCCTGATCCGCTGCCTGCTCCATGACGTCCTTCCTGCGCGGACCGGTCCGGGCCGATGCGCCGCGCCCGGCTCCTTTCGCCGTGCGTCCTTCAGCGTGCGGGGCCGGTGAACCTGTGGGGAAGGGCGCGTGGGGCGGAGCTCGGCGCACCTCGGTGCGCCCCACACCACAGCGCGCCGGGGACCGGGGCAGGAAAGGGATCAGTGGAGCGCGCTCTTCGCCTGCCAGTCGGACCAGGACACATTCCACGCCCCGTAGCCGTTGCCCTCCGCGACCGTCCCCTTGGCGTCCGCGCCGGTGATCTCGAACGGGTCGCCGACCTGGGCCTCCTTGTACAGCTCCGCGGCGTTCGCATTGCTCATGCCCACGCAGCCGGAACTGTGGTTGGCGACCCCGAAGTACGCGGCGTTCCACGGCGCGGCATGGGCGTACATCCCCGACCAGGTCAGCCGCATCGACGAGTCGACCATCTTGTCGTACGCATCGCCCAGACCGACCGTCTCGGAGCGCATGTTGATGGTGCCCTCCTTCGCCATCAGCACGGCCGTGCCCCGCCAGGACGCCTTCTGGCCGCCCGGGGTGCCCGCCGACATCGGCACGTCCATGACCGTCTTCCCGTCCCGGTGCAGCGCCAGCCGGTGACGGTCGAGGTCGACCTTGACCACCTGGTTGCGGCCGACGGTGAAGGTCGTCCGGTAGTCGCGCACGAACCAGCCGCCGGCCGTTCCGGAGTTGATGCCGTTGAGATCGGCGTCGAGCATGACGCGGGTACCGGGCTTCCAGTAATCCTTGGGCCGCCAGTCGACGCGCTCCTTGCCGGAGTAGTCCTGCAGCCATCCCCAGGAACCCTCCGTGTTGTTCGACGTGGACACCTTGAGTGCCTTCTCGACCGCCGCCTTGTCCTTCACCGGATTGTCGAAGACGATCGACAGCGGCTGGGCGATGCCGACCGTGGTGTTCTTGCCGGGGGCGAGCGTCAGCTTGTTGACCTTGTCGGCCTCGGCTGTCGAGAAGCCGGCGTCGTCCGTGCCACCCCTGGTGTCCGTTGCCTCGACGCTGTACTCGGTGCCGGGTGCGGCGACCCGGTCCGAGGTCCAGCTGCGGCCGTCGCCGGATATCCGGCCGGTGAGCGCGTCGCCCTCGGCGGCGGTCACCTGCACCGTCTTCAGCTTTCCGTCGGCCAGCGTCACCTTCACCGGCTTGCCCGCGGTGGCGCTGGTGCCCTGGAGGTTCACCGAGATCCTGGTGTCCGGAGCCTGAGAGGTCCCGGCGGCGTGACGGGAACCGGTGTCCGATGCGGCAGCGCCGCCGGAGCAGGCGGTCAGGGTGGCGCCGAGCACCGCCGTTCCGGCTATCAGGGTGAGCCGGGCCGGGCGGGCCAGGGGCGCGGTACGGCGTATGTGCCGGCGTTCAGAGGACAACGAAAAACCTCCAGGGCTGTGCTTCTCACCGGTGGAGAGGCATTCACCAGACTTTAGGTTCCTCAATTCCCTGACGAGCCATGGATTCCGTTGTGTGACAAGGAATGGAGCGCAACGGTCACCGTCCGGTCACATGTGCCGCTCGGACCCGTCATGGACCGCTGTGAGCATCCTGTGCAGCCCCGCCGAGCCGAATGGAGGGGCGGGACCAGGGAGGGCCACGGACATGTCAGCGCTGCTCGCGACCGGTGACCGAAGAGGTGAACAGGGGATGCGGATACGCAGTCTCACCGCAGCCGAGCACCGCACGGGTGTGACCGCGCGGCCGGGGGCGAGCTTTCTGCAATATCCGTCCTGGGCCGGAGTGAAGGACCAATGGACGTCGGACATGGTCGGATGGCACGGCGCCGACGGCGAATTGGCCGGCAATGCGCTGGTCCTCTACCGGCAATTCCCGGGCACCCGTAAATACTTTGCCTATCTGCCGGAAGGGCCGGTGGCCGACTGGGCCGATCCGGAGATCGACCGATGGCTGCGGCCGTTGATGGCGCATCTGCGGAAGGCGGGCGCCTTCGCCGTACGGATGGGGCCGTCACCGGCGTACCGGCGCTGGGACACCGCCCGGCTCAAGGCGGCCACCGGGCCGGGCCGGAAGGTCCGTGATGTGCTGGCGGCCGAGGTGGACCCGCTCGGCACCGCCGTCGCCGACCGGCTCCGGGCGCGCGGCTGGCGGCGGTGCGGCGGGGACGGCGACGCCGGCAACGACGCCGACGCGCAGCCGCGCTACGTCTTCCAGGTGCCGCTCGCCGGACGCAGTGCCGACGATCTGTGGGCGGGGCTCAACCAGGAGTGGCGTCGCAACATCCGCAAGGCGGAGAAGTCCGGTGTCCGGATCGTCGTCGGCGGCGCGGCGGAGCTGCCCGAGTTCCACCGGCTTCTGCGGATCACCGAGGAGCGCGACGGCTTCCGGCTCGGCCGCTCCCTCGCTTACTTCCAGCGTCAGTACGCCGTGCTCAACGCCGAACAGCCCGGCCGGATGCAGCTCTACCTCGCCGTCCACGAGGGCGAGATCCTTGCCGCGCACACCATGATCAGCGCCGGGCGGCGAGTCTGGTACCAGACGGGCGCGTCCGCCGACCACCGGCGCGAGGTCCGCCCCAGCAACGCCCTCCAGTGGCGGATGATGCTCGATGCGCACGCCCTCGGCGCCGAGCTGTACGACATGCGCGGGGTACCCTCCACCCTTGACCCCGACGACCGCTCCTTCGGACTGCTGCGCTGGAAGCTCGGCACCGGTGGGCAGGTCGTCGAGACCCTCGGGGAGTGGGAGACATCGGTGGGCGGAGCCGCCAACAACACGCTGTACAGGGCGTTCCAGGCGTACCTGGCCCGCCGGTGACCGCCGCGCGGACGACCGGCACGGTCGTACAGGAGGGGCCGCAGGGACGGCAGAAGCCGGGCTCGGTGCTGCGCAGCGGCGCCGTCATGGCCGCGGGTTCGGTCGTCTCGCGGGCGACCGGGTTCATACGCTCGGCGGTCGTCGTCGCCGCCCTCGGTACCGGACTCACGGCCGACGGCTACACGGTCGCCAACACCGTCCCCAACATCCTCTACATGCTCCTGATCGGCGGAGCCCTCAACGCCGTGTTCGTCCCGGAGCTGGTGCGGGCCGCCAGGGAACACAGCGACGGCGGCGCCGCGTACACCGACCGGCTGCTCACCGTCTGCACGGTCGGCCTCGTCGCCCTCACCGCGCTCGCGGTCGTCGGCGCCCCGCTGATCGTCGGCGCCTACACGGATTACTCCGGGGAGCAGGCGGAGCTCACGATCGCGCTGGCCCGCTACTGCCTGCCACAGATCCTCTTCTACGGGCTCTTCACCCTCCTCGGCCAAGTACTCAACGCCCGGAACCGGTTCGGTGCGATGATGTGGACACCCGTCCTCAACAACGTGGTCATCATCGCGGTGTTCGGGCTCTATCTGGTGGTCGCGTCCGGTTCCGAAGGGGAGTTGACCGCCACCCATGCCCGGCTGCTGGGCTGGGGGACGACCGCCGGGATAGTCGTGCAGACGCTGGCCCTGGTGCCCGCGCTCCGCGCCGCGAAGTTCCGCTGGCGGCCCCGGTTCGACTGGCGGGGGAGCGGTCTGACCCGCCCGCTGCGGTCGGCCGGATGGCTTGTCATGCTGGTACTGGCGAACCAGGGCGCCTACTGGGTGGTGACCCGGCTCTCCACCATCACCGGACAGCACGCCGTCGAGCAGGGGGTGGCGGGCGGCGCGGGCTACACCGCGTACAGCTACGCCTTTCAGCTGTGGGTGGTGCCGCAGGGCATCGTGACCGTCTCGCTCGTCACGGCGCTGATGCCGCGGATGAGCCGGGCGGCGGCCGACGGCGACCTCGCGGGGGTGCGCCGCGATGTCTCGTACGCGCTGCGGACCACGGCCGCGGTGGTGGTTCCCGCAGCGGGTGTGTTTTTCGCGCTGGCGCCGTGGGTGATGGGGGCCGTGTTCGGATACGGCCGGACCGGCGACGCCGATATCACGGTGATGGCGGGGATGATGATGGCGTTCGCGCCGGGGCTCATCGCGTACTCCGGGCAGTACGTGCTGTCCCGTGGGTTCTACGCGATGAGCGACACCCGTACGCCGTTCTTCCTGAACCTGGTGATCGCGGCGCTCAACGCCGGGCTGTCGGTGCTTGCCTATCTGACGCTGCCTGCGCGGTGGGCGGTGACGGGGATGGCGGGGGCGTACTCGGTGGCGCTCTTCGCGGGGTTCGCGGTCACCGGGTATGTGCTGCATCGCAGGGTGTCTCAAGGCGCCTCGGGGCCGCGGTCGGTGCTGTGGCGCTCAGCCGGGCTGTGGGCGCATGCGCGGCTGGTGGTGGCGTGTGTGCCGGCGGGGGCGCTGGCGTACGGGGTGGCCCGGGCGTGCGACGGATTCGGGGACTTCGCGGCCGCGGGGGCGGGTACGGCAGTGCTGCTGGGAGTGGTGGGGGTGTTGGCCCGGCCGCTGCGGTTGAGCGAGGTCAGCGCGATGCTGGGTGCGGCGTGTGCGCGGATCCGCGGGGCCGGGGGCCGGTGAGAGGGTGCCGCTCGCGTCCGGCGAACGATTCGTTCTCCCTGGCCGGACGGGCGTGATGGGGTGCTGGACAGGTGCGATCATGATCGTTGGGATACTGGTGCCATGCCGCGTGTGCTCCTGATCGAGGACGACCCCTCCGTACGGGAAGGGGTCGAGCTCGGGCTGCGTCGGCGCGGGCATGAACTCCGGGCCGTGGAGAGCGGGGAGGCGGGACTCGGTGCGCTGGCGGAGTTCCGGCCCGATCTCGTCCTGCTGGATCTGATGCTGCCCGGCATGAACGGCGTCCAGGTCTGCCGTCGCATAAGGGAGTCCAGCCAGCTGCCGATCATCATGCTCACGGCACGCGGTGACGACTTCGACGTGGTCGTCGGACTGGAGGCCGGGGCCGACGACTACATCGTCAAACCCGCCCGTACCGAGGTGATCGAGGCCAGGATCCGGGCCGTGCTGCGACGGCTCGCCGAGCCGGCCGGACGCATCGGCATCGAGTTCCACGGTGAACTCGCCGTCGACCGCGCCGGGCTGTCCGTCGCCAAGGCGGGGGAGCGCCTTCTGCTCGCCCCCTCCGAGCTGAAGCTGCTGCTGTACCTGTCGGCCTCGCCCGAGCAGGTCTTCAGCAGGCAGCAACTCCTCGAATACGTGTGGGAGCACAGTTACCACGGCGACGCGAGGCTCGTCGACGCCTGTGTGCGGCGGCTGCGGCAGAAGATCGAGGACGTGGCGGGCAGCCCCCGCTACATCCAGACCGTCCGTGGCTTCGGCTATCGGTTCGGGCCGCTGGCATGAGACTTCTCGCCGCCCGGTTCGGCCTGCGCATCCGCCTCATATCCGCTTTTCTGCTGGTCGCGGCGATCAGCGCGGCCACCACCGCGACCCTGACCTACCGCGAGGCCCGGTCCGCGATCCTTCAGCAGGCGCAGGACACGGCGGTCGCCCAGTTCCGGGACCGGATCACCGCACAGGCGGTGTCCCTGCCGGTCGACGCGACCCGGCTGCGGACGATGTGCCAGACCCTCGCCCGCGAGGGCAAGCCGCACACCTGGATCGTCTTCGCCGAATACGCGGAGCTGAAGGTCTCGTCCTCGGACCGGCCCGTCTCCAACGTGATCACACCCGAACTGCGCGATGCGGCCCGGAACACCGCGCACGCCTCGTTCCAGCGGGTCGTCAAGGACGGTAAACCCTGGCTGACGATCGGGATGCCCGTGATGTTCGACCGGGGCCAGGGGCGTCAGCCCACCGGGCTCGTCCTCTACGCCGTGATGCCGCTCGTCCCTGAGGAGGCCAATGTCAGCGCCATGGTCACCGCGGCCCGCGACGGCGCCCTGCCCGCCCTCCTCATCGCGCTGGTGCCCGCACTGCTTGCCGCCCGAAGTGTGCTGCGCCCGGTACGTGATCTGCGGCGGGCCGCCGCCGGTATCGGCCGCGGCGAGCTCGACACCCGTATCGAGGTGAAGGGTTCGGACGAACTTGCCGATCTGGCCTGGACGTTCAACGAGTCGTCCACCAAGCTCCAGCAGTCCGTGGCGGAGCTCCGGCGGGCGGAGGAACGTGCCAGACGCTTCGCCTCCGACGTCTCGCACGAGATGCGCACCCCGCTCGCCGGGATGCTCGCCGTCACCGAGGTCCTGGACGAGGACGCCGCGCACCTGAACGCCGACACCGCGGCAGCCGTGCGGCTGATCAGCGCGGAGACCGGGAAGCTGGCCACCCTGGTCGAAGACCTGATGGAGATCTCCCGCTTCGACGCGAAGGCCGCGGACCTTCATCCCGACGAGATCGATGTCGCCGAGACGATCCGCAAGACCTTGCAGAGCAGACGGTGGGAGGACCGGGTCGGCACCGAACTCCCGGAAGGTGTAAGAGCGGTGCTCGACCCGCGCCGTTTCGATGTGATCATTGCCAACCTGGTCGGCAACGCACTGCGGCACGGCGCCGAGCCCGTCTCCGTGCGGCTGTGGACCGAGCGGCGGGACGGAAGGGACCGGCTGGTGACGGAGGTCGCGGACAGCGGCCCCGGGATCGACGCAGCCGTGCTGCCGCACATCTTCGACCGGTTCTACAAGGCCGACGCGGCACGTACCCGGTCGGCGGGGAGCGGACTCGGTCTGGCGATCACGCAGGAGAACGTACGGCTGCACGGTGGCACGGTCCGCGCCGCCAACAACCCGTCCGGCGGTGCGGTGTTCACCGTCGAGCTGCCACGGGAGGGGGTGTGAGGCGGCTGCGCGCCCTGGTCGCGCTGATGACGTTCGCGCTGCCGGCGACCGGGTGCGGCATCCGGGCCTCGGACGTGGTCGAGGTCGGTGATCCGGCGACCGTGGACGTGGCCCCGGGGAGTCGGCAGGGCACGCTTCTGTACTTCATTTCCTCGTCCTCCCCGGGCACGCTGCTGCCCGTCGTACGGCAGACCGACGTACCGATGCAGGGCGTGTCCTCGGGCACGGGGGATCTGAAGAGCCCGGCGGGCAAGCCGCTCGTCCAACTGTTCGGCGGTCCCACCAGGGCGGAGATGAATGCCGGACTGACGACCGAACTCCCTCAGACTCACGGCGGGTTGAGCGTGACCATGACTCGCAGCGGGGTGCTGGTCCGACTGGACATCCCTGTCGCCGGACTTTCCGGACTCGCGCAACAGCAGCTGATCTGCACGGCAGTCCACTCCGGCGTGCCCGACCCGGGTGCGGCGGTGACGCTGTCCGGCACCGACGGCTCCGTCGGGCCCACCCACTGCACCGTCTGACCGTCCGCGGGCGCACTCCGGGACGAGACCGTCGGGCCGGGTGCCCCGGCCGGGGCCCGGGTCAGTCACGGGCGGGCATGCTATCGGCGATTCGGATCCATGTTCACTGCGGTCCTGACGAGACGTAGGAGGCGGAGTTACCCTGCGCGGACGATCCTTCAGTGGAGGTGCGCATGCGACGTTCCGTCGCACGGAATGTGTCCTTGTTGGGTGTTCTCGCCGCTGTCGTCTCGGTCGGGGCGGCCGCACCGCCCTCGTCCGCACTGCCGATATCGCCGCCCCCCAAGTCGCCCGTCGACGCTGGCTACGGCGGAGCCGCCGGAAAGCGGTGGGCAGCACGGCGTCCACCCTCAGCAGCGTGCCGTCGGCCAGGACCACGGTCTCGCCGCCGCCGTCCGCC
>NZ_JBFBCG010000033.1:0-87526 GCF_040683105.1 Streptomyces sp. NPDC051020
GGGTGGGGCCGTGCAGGGGAGTCCCCGCAGGGGCTGGCGTACGTGCCGGGTTCGTCCGCGTTGCCGGTTTCCGCGCCAGTCCCGAGGAGACGCCCCGGAGGGGCCCCACCCGCCCCGCCACCGGACAGCGCGGCGGCGCCCCCGGGGCACGGCGCCGAAAATCAAGCCTGTCCGGCGCTTGAGGACGGAACCGGTCACCCCGGAGGGCCCCACCCGCCAGTGCGGCCTGGGGCAACCACGGGCCGCCCGGTGGCGTCCCTCCCCGCATGATCAGAACTGCCACGCCCGCCGATCTCGACGCCATCGTCCAGCTGCACACCGAGGCCCGCGCCACCTACTACCGGGGGCACCTCCCGGAGGAGGAGTACGCGGGCGCCGCGGAGATCGGGCGCAGCCGCGAGGGCTGGTCCCGTGCGATAGACCGCCCCGACGCCACCGTGCTCTGCGCCGAGCGGGACGGCACCCTCGCCGGCGTCGCCGCCTACGCCCTACGCGACGGCGACATGACGCTCACTCAGCTCCATGTCGCGCCGGCCCACTGGCGTACGGGAATCGGCACCGCACTCCACACCGCCTGCGTCGACGCCTGGCAGCGGGCCGGAGTGGACAGCGCCCGACTGGAGGTCTTCGTGCACAACACCCGCGCCCAGGCCTTCTACGTCCGGCACGGCTGGACCCCTGACCCCGCGCACCCGCGCCACGGCATTCATCTGGTGCTGCGCCTCGCGGTCGGCCCCTGACCCCGGCGGACGACCGCCGGCGCGTGCGGGATGTGAATGACGGCCGGACGGAGCGGCGCGACGGGCGGGTACTCCTCGACACGCTCCGCGCGGCGACGCGGGAATGACCGGGTCCGTGCCGGCGTTCACCAGGGGCGCGGAGGGTGCTTCCGCGCTGCCGTGGGCAACCCGCGGTCCGCCCCGACACCCTGGAGAGAAGAAGAGTCATGCGCGTCGAGATCTGGAGCGACATCGCCTGCCCCTGGTGCTACATCGGCAAGGCCAGGTTCGAGAAGGGGCTGGCGGGGTTCACCCATCGCGACGAGGTGGAGGTCGTGCACCGGTCCTTCGAGCTCGACCCGGGCCGGGCCAAGGACGACACCCAGCAGGTGATCGACATGCTGGCGCGGAAGTACGGGCGCACCCGCGAAGAGGCGCAGGCCATGGAGGCGAACGTCGCGGCCAACGCGCAGTCCGAGGGGCTCGGCTACCGGACCGAGGGCCGCGACCACGGCAACACCTTCGACATCCACCGGCTGCTCCACCTCGCCAAGGCCCACGGCCGCCAGGACGAGCTGCTGACGATTGCGTACAGGGCGAACTTCGCCGAGGAGCGGTCCGTCTTCGACGCCGAGGTGCTGGTCGAGCTGGCCGTTGAGGCCGGACTCGACGCCGACGAGGCGCGTGCCGTGCTCGCCGATCCGGAGGCGTACGCGGCCGAGGTGCGGGCCGATGAGCGCGAGGCGTCCGAGCTGGGGGCCAACGCGGTGCCGTTCTTCGTGTTCGACCGGCGGTACGGGATCTCCGGCGGCCAGCCCGCCGAGGTCTTCGCCCAGGCGCTCGAACAGGCGTGGAAGGACCGGCCGCTGACTGCGATCGACGGGGACGCCGCGGCGTGCGACGCCGACGGTGTCTGCGAGGTCCCGCAGACGGGCAGCAACGCCTGAGCCCGCAGGTCGGCACCATCGCCCGGCGCCTCGCTCAACCGCATACATGAGCATTGCTCAAGAGTTCCCCTCGACTCCTGGTAATTGACGATGAGTCAAGAGGGCTTCAGGCTGGGCGAATGGAGACTACTTCGCTCAGCCGTACGGTGGATGACGAGTTCGCGCCGGAGACCGCCTACCTCAACACCTCCACCTGCGGGCTGCTGCCCCGGCGCACCGTCGATGCGGTGAAGGCGCTCGCCGAGGCGACTGCCACGGGCCGCAGGGCCGGCTCCGGCGACTTCGAGGCGGTGGACGCGGCCCGGGCCGGCTTCGCCCGCCTCGCCGGTGTGGACGCCGACCGGGTCGCGACGGGAAGCTCGGTCTGCGTGCACGTCGGGCTGATCGCGGCGTCGCTGCCGACGGGGGCCGAAGTCCTGGCGCCCGAAGGGGAGTTCAGCTCCGTCGTAAGCCCGTTCGCGGTCCGTGGTGATCTCAAGATGCGTTACGTCCCGCTGGACGGGCTGGCCGACGCGGTACGGCCCGGCACCGATCTCGTCGCCTTCTCCTCCGTGCAGTCCGCCGACGGCCGGATCGCCGATCTGGACGCGGTACGCGCGGCAGCCGCCGCCCACGGGGCCCGGACGCTGCTCGACGCAACCCAGTCGGCCGGCTGGCTGCCGCTGGACGCCGGGGCGTACGACTACACCGTCACCGGCGGCTTCAAATTCCTGCTCTGCCCGCGGGGCGCGTCGTTCCTCACCGTCACCGAGGAGGCGCAGCGCACCCTGCCGACCGTCTCCGCCGCGTGGGTCGCCTCCGATGACCCCTGGAGCAGTACGTACGGCCCGGTCGAGCGGCTCTCCCCGACCGCCCGCCGCTACGACGAACCGCCCGCCTTTCTGTCGTACCACGGTGCCGAGCACTCCCTCGCGCTGCTGGGCGAGGTCGGCATCGACGCCCTTCACACGCACGCCACCGGGCTCGCGGCCCGCATGCGGGCGGGGCTGGCCGGGCTGGGGTACGAGGCGGTGCCGGGGGAGTCCGCGATCGTGGCCGTGCCCGGACTCGGCGGGCGGGAACCGGAGCTGGCGCGGGCCGGGGTGATGGTCTCGAACCGGGCGGGCGGTCTGCGCGCGGCTTTCCATCTCTACAACACGCAGGCCGACGTGGACCGGGCCCTGGACGTGCTCGCCGGCTGAGCCCGCAGGGATGCCAGGCTGATTCCTCGGCGCCCGGAGAACCAGCCGCGCCCAGGGCAGTCCGAAGGGACCCCGCAGGCCTTGGCGAACGCATCTTCGTGCTTACGGTGTTAATTCGTGCTTACGGTGTTAAAAAGGCCAATGTGGTACATCGTCTCGGCCGATTCCGGAGCGGACAGGTTCGGTCACTCACGGGCAAGTACCCCCAGAGCCTTGCAGGGCAGGTCTTCGCTCTGCAAGTGGCTGTGGTGGTGCTGCTCGTTGCGGCCGCGGTGCTGGCGCTCGTACTGCAGTCCCAGCGCGACAGCTACGCGGAGGCGAAACATCATTCGGTCGCCGTCGCGCAGACGTTCGCGCACTCACCGGGCATCCTGGCCGCACTGAAGGCCCCCGATCCTTCCAGGGTGCTCCAGCCGCGCACCGAGGCGGCGCGGACAGTGGCCGGCGTCGACTTCATCGTGGTGACGGACACAAAGGGGATCCGCTACACGCATCCCCGGCCGGAGCTGATCGGGAAGAAGGCCGTCGCCACCATCGGACCGGCGCTGGCCGGCCATGTGTACGTCGAGAGCATCGAGGACCCGCTCGGCTACGAGGTCCAGGCGACCGTCCCCATCTTCGATCACGGGCACAAGGTCGTGGGTCTGGTGTCTGCGGGCATGCAGGTCGAGAAAGTGACCGGCATGGTGTCCCGGCAGATTCCGATCATCCTCGTCGCGGGAGCGGTCGCGCTCTCCGTGGCCACGGTCGGGACGGCGCTGGTGGCCAGGCGGCTGCAGCGGCAGACCCACAGTCTGGGCCCCGCCGAGATGACTCGCATGTACGAGCATCACGACGCGGTGCTGCACGCCGTGCGCGAAGGTGTGCTCATTGTCGGCAGCGACGGCCGACTGCTCCTGGCGAACGACGAGGCCAGGCGGCTGCTGGATCTGCCGCACGACGCCGAGGGGCAGCACATCCCGGACCTGCCCAGCCTCGATCCCGGCACGGTGGAGCTGCTGACCTCGGGCCGCCCGGCCACGGACGAGGTACACCTTGCGGGGGACAGGCTGCTCGCGGTGAACCAGCGGCTCACGGATCGTCACGGTGGCCCCGAAGGGACGGTCGCGACCCTGCGCGACACCACGGAGCTGCGGGCGCTGTCCGGCAGGGCGGAGATCGCCCGCGAGCGCCTGAGGCTGCTGTACGACGCCGGGCTCGGCATCGGCACCACCCTCGACGTCGTGAGTACGGCCGAGGAACTGGCGAAGATCGCGGTCCCCCGGCTGGCCGACTTCGCCACCGTCGATCTGGCCGACCCGGTCATGCACGGGGACGAGCCGACAGGTGCGGACACCGACATGCGCCGCGCCACCATCCACGGCATCCGTGACGACCACCCCCTCTACAAAACCGGTCACCTGATCAGCTTCCTTCCCTCCACCCCGCAGGCACAGGGATTCCGCACCGGCCAGCCGGAACTGGTACCCGACCTGGCCGCCGCACCCGGCTGGCTCGCCCAGGACCCGGAGCGGTCACGGATGATCGTCGATTACGGCATCCATTCACTCATCACGGTCCCCCTCCAGGCGCGGGGCGTCATCCTGGGCATGGTCAACTTCTGGCGCTCGGAGAAACCCCAGCCGTTCGAGGAGGACGACCTGTCCCTGGCCGAAGAACTGGCCGCCCGGGCAGCGGTCAGCATCGACAACGCCCGCCGCTACACCCGCGAACACGCCATGGCGGTGACCCTGCAGCGCAGCCTGCTCCCACGAGCCCTGCCCGAACAGAGCGCCCTCGAGGTCGCCCACCGCTACCTGCCCGCACTCTCCGGAGTGAGCGGCGACTGGTTCGACGTGATCCCGCTCCCGGGCAGCCGGGTGGCCCTGGTCGTCGGGGACGTCGTCGGCCACGGCCTGCACGCAGCCGCCACCATGGGACGGCTGCGCACCGCCGTGCACAACTTCTCCACACTCGACCTGCCGCCCGACGAGATCCTCGGCCACCTCGACGACCTCGTCGGGCGCATCGACCAGGAAGAGGAAGAAGTAGAAACGACCCCCGGCGCCGGGATCACGGGCGCCACCTGCCTGTACGCGATCTACGATCCCGTCTCCCGCCACTGCGCCATGGCACGGGCCGGACACCCCCTGCCCGCCCTGGTCCAACCCGACGGCAGCGTGTCCTTCCCCGATCTGCCGGCCGGCCCGCCCCTGGGACTGGGCGGTATGCCGTTCGAGACCGCGGAACTCGAGCTCGCGGAGAGCACACAACTCGTCCTCTACACCGACGGACTCATCGAGGACCGCACCCGGGACATCGACGTGGGGATAGAGCTGCTGCGCCAGGCACTGGCCTCCCACCCCGACCGGTCACCGGAGGAAAGCTGCCAAGCAGTGCTCGACGAACTCCTGCCCGGCCGGCCGAAGGACGACGTGGCGCTGCTCATCGCCCGCACACGGGCGATCCCGCGCGACCACGTCGCCGACTGGGACGTACCGTTCGACCCTGCCGCCGTGGCGCGGATGCGCGCCGCCGTGGCCGAGAAACTTGACGACTGGGGCCTGCCCGAGCTCGCGTTCGCGACGGAACTGGTACTCAGCGAGCTGATCACCAACGCCATCCGGCACGCCTCCGCACCGGTCACGATACGAGTACTCCACGACCGCACCCTGACCTGCGAGGTCGCCGACAGCAGCAGCACCTCACCCCACCTGCGGTACGCCACCGCAATGGACGAAGGAGGCCGCGGCCTGTTCCTCGTCTCACAACTGGCCGACCGCTGGGGCACCCGCTACAACCCCCAGGGAAAGGTCATCTGGGCAGAGCTGCCCCTGCCCCGACCCGACGGGACGGGGACGGCACAGCGTTCTTGAACATCTTTGACGCGGACACTGAAGCAGGTCCCCCTGGAGCCTGACCGACGGGTCCGCGTCCAGGGCCCTCGTTGCGAGCAGTCACCCCAGGTCCGTCATGGTGCGATCCCAGTCAGGAGATCGAAGGAGATCACGTCGCCGGGCCGCAGGGGCAGCCACCCCGGGACGGCCTCCGAGCGGCTTCTTACTGCTCCTGGCCGGCCTCCTCCAGCGGCGCACTGCGCCACTTCCACGACGTGACCCGGGGACGACCGGGCAGCTCGGCGCGGCCGGTGGACCAGAGCAGTACGGTCCACCGGTCGGCGTCGTCCGGGGCGTCCGGGAACAGCCGGGCCAGTACGCGGTCGCACAGATCGGCGGGCGGCGCCCAGGAGATGTCCAGGCCCCGAACGACATCGTGCGTATGCACCAGGGTCTCCACGATTCCCATCGCGGCGAAGCCCTCCGGGTCCGAGATCCCGTACGCGTGGTACGAGCGGACATCCGCCAGGGTCGTCCGTACCATCGCCGTCAGCAGTGCCCCGCTCGCCTCCAGGGTCTGCAGCAGACCGACCGCACCGGCATCGGGGTTGGCGAAGATCGCGTTGGCCGGACCGCCCTTGCGGTCGGCTCCCCAGCGGTACGGCACATCACGGTCCAGCGGCGGCTTCTTCGGGCCCAACTGGGCTGCGTACGCGAAGAGATCGTCGTTCAGATGCTCCACGGTCTCCCAGGAGTCCCATTCCAGCGTCCCGGCGGGCGCCCGCCAGTGATCCTCCGGAACCTCACGGAGCGCGGCGAGCGAGAGCTGGACCGCGGTGGTCACGTCATCCGCGGTGACCGGTAGCCGGGTCGCGGTCAGCGTGGCCCTTTCCGCGGCGCTGCACTCCACGCAGAACTCATTGCCCTCGGGGTCGGCGAGCGTCGCCCAGCCCCGGCCGTTCGGCTTGCGGTGGTCGCCGACGAGAGTGGCGCCAAGGGCGAGCAGTCGCTCGACCTCCTCGTCACGGGTACGGTCCTGTGGCTGGATGTCCAGGTGGACGCGGTTCTTGCCGGCCTTGGGCTCGGGCACCGAAATGAACAGCAGTGCGGCGCCGGGGGTTTCGACGAGTGCCTCCGGATCACCGGGCCGGTCCTCGTCGGACAGCTGCGCACCGAGTACCTCGGCCCAGAAACTGCCGAGCCTGTAGGCGTCGGCGCAGTCGATGGTGACGTGTCGTACAAGTGAAGTCATGGCCTCACTCTCGCCGCTGCCGGACCGCCGGGTCCACCCGATTGTGCCGGTGGGCGGGGACCGCGGCGGCGCAGCCTCCGCTCAGAGCCCTGGCGGGCCGCTGCCGGCCCCGGACGGATGCGGAGGAGCACCGTCCGGGCGATCGTCGGGGAGAGCGAGAGGGGACGGCCGAGGTGCAGGAAGCACGATGCGGCGCCCCGGGCGGGGGCGTGGTTCTCCGGCGGGCGGGCGGCCCGGCGGCGGGTCCGCGGGCTCGGGTTCCGCATCCGCGGGTGCCCTCCGGGCGCGGCGCGGGAGGACGACAGCGATTACCCCGGCCGCGGTCAGCGTGATCAGACCGGCGACGGCGGAGATCCGGATCCCTAAGGAGACATCGGGCAGGAGGAACCCCACGGCATCGAGACCGAAGGCCGCCGCGGTGACCATGGCCAGTGAGGCGGCGACACGGTTGAGGCGGGTGTCCAGGGCCTCGGCACGCTGCGACGACGCGGCCAGCAGCGAACTGCCCACATAGCCGAGCAGTTTGTCGGCTCGTTCGTGGGTGCCGTCCAGTGCGATGGACTCGCGGGCGGCCAGGTAGGTGGACCGGTGGTTCTGAGTGGACTCGATGCGGTAACTGTCGAGATGGTGGTAGTCCGACCAGACGCCGTCGAGAAACCGGCGGAACGCATGGACGTCGACGCTCCTGGCCTTGCCGGCGGCCAGGTCCGCGAGTATCCGGCGGCCGCCCACCAGAGCACCGACGAGCAGCGACTGCTGTGCCACCGCGATATCCGTGGGTTCCGTCATGGTCAGCAGATCGAGCAGCTCAGTCCCCGGATCGGCGTCCCAGGCGTAGGTGTAGGGCAGGAGCACACGGCAGGCCGGTCCCGAGCTGAGCGTGGGAACGCGTGGATCGGGCTGCCAGGGCGGGGCCGGGGTGACGAAATGGCAGTTGTACCGCGCCGACCGGCGGTCCACCGGTGCCTGCTCCCCGCTGAGGGCGAGATCCGGCCGCAGGACGAGGTCCTTGATCAGCCCGCTGCGTACCGCGGCGGTGAGTACCGCCGTGAGAAGGGAGGAGTCCGCCTCGCGCAGCTCCCGGTTGATCCGCGCGTCGAACGCATCGAGCTCGTGGAGGGACAGTTGCCGGAGGTCCACGTCATGGCGCAAGGCGTAGGCCACCAGAATGCTGCCCGCCCTCAGGATCCGCGCATGACAGCCGACGATCTCGGTTCCGGGCAGGGTGATCTTCGCAGTGATCAGCCCGGTCAGGTCCAACTCGATCGTGAAGTCCGGGTTGTACGCGAGCGTTCCGAGCTCTCCGGTGAACGGCCGCAGTTCGCCGTGACCGGGCACGGTGACGGACTCCAGAGCGAGGACGGGCAGGCTGTGGTGCAGCGGGTACGCCCTGCTCTGGAGATGGAGCACGTCGGTCATCCGGCTGCTCCGACTTCTACGGGAACGTTCCACGACACGGCGACGTACTCGGGAATCAGGTCGGACTCGGGCACGATCACCCGGTCGAGATACCGGCGTTGCAGGTCCTCGGGCCCACGGTCCTCGATCTCTGTGCCGAGCAGCGAGGTCAGCTCGTCATGGGTGAGATAGGCGGCTTCCTCGGGGACCGAGCGACTCCGGAACCAGTCCCGCTGATCGGCGAGCACCTGGCTGCCCGCGGCCGCCGCCGGCCAGTAGCTGACGGCAGTGACCGCACACGAGTCGAAGTCCGCGCCGAGGCTGACCACTGCGCGTGCGGCCTCCGGCGACAGATAGAAGACCAGCCCTTCGGCCACGTACGCCACCGGCCGACCGTCGGCCAGTTCGCGTACCAGCGACGAGAGTTCGTCCCGTCCGGCCCGGCTGCCGAGGTCCACCGGCAGATGCCGGACATTGCGCTCCGGCAGTACTCCGGACGCCACCAGCTTCGCCACGCGCCGCTGCTTCGCCTCGATCATGTCCGGCAGGTCCACCTCCAGCGCCACGTTGAAGGGAAGCAGCCACGGGTAGGAGGAGAAGCCGGCACCGCACACCACGAGCACCGTGTCGGGATCCTTGCGCAGCGCGGTTGCGAGGGTTTCCACGATGTACCGTCCGCGCAGCGACACGACCAGGTCGTCGTGCGGATACACGACGTCGGCGAACTCGTCCCACAGGGCACGCACCGCCGACCGGTCACTGTCCGGGATCCATGCGGCTGCCAGCGGATCTTCGGCGAGATCGGGCTGTCGGGCCCGGGATTCGTTGACGAGATAGGCGGTCAGCTCAACTCCACGGTGCATTGCTGCGTACTCCAGAGGTCATGGGTGCGTTGTCCCGTGAGCCACGGCCGCGCCGTACAGCTCGTCAACTACGCCCCGGGGGAGTGTCTTTGACGTGTCGCAGTGGGCCGTACGGGAACTGTGCGGGCGATGGGCGACGAGGGGGCGAGCAGGCCGTATGCGGCAGGCCCGGCAGGATGGCGCCGGGTGGGTGAGGGTGATGCCGAGACCGTCCCGCACATGGTCTCCCCCGAGATCGCCAGCGGATGTGATCAGGTCTCACATAGTAGGCGTCCGGGCCGGGCACCCGCCAGGGAGCATGACGCGGGGCGGGCCACGTCGGGGGGTCCGGTGGTCGTGCTCGAGTGGACAGAAAAATGCGGGGAGCCGCCCGGAACAGGCAGCTCCCCGCATCGAAGAGACCGATACGTCCGGTCCGTCGCCGGAACCGACCGGATCTACACGTTCGGCCAGGCCTCCGAGACGGCCCTGCGGGCAGCCTCGAAGTCGACCGGCCGGCCCGCGTCGGCCAGCGCCGCCCCCAGAGCCGCGAGCGAGGACTGCACCGCGCCCCGCGTCGCGTCCACACCGTAGTGATTGACCCGGATCATCTCCTTGGACAGCGCCCCGCCGCCCGCGATCAGCGGCAGCGACGGGTCGGCCGCGAGTGCCTTGGCGACCAGCCCGGCGGCGTCGATCCCCGCCGGGGCGCGCAGCGTCGTGGCGACCGGCGCCGCGTCCCGTGCCTCGTGCACGTACGGCGCCAGGCCACCACTGAGCGCCACCGCGCCCGCCCGCGTCGCCGCGGCGGCCGCCGCGTGCCGTGCCATCAGCACCTCAAGACCCTCCGTCTCGATCCGCTCCACGCACGCCTCCAGGGCCAGCATCTCCAGCTGCGCGGGGGCGTGCAGGAGCGCCTTCCGGCCGCCGTCGATCCAGCGCTCCTTCCAGTCCAGGAGCGAGAGATACGAGTGACGGGGGGCCTCGGGGTTGGCGGCGATCCGCTCCCAGGCGCGCTCGCTCACCGACACCGCCGACACCCCGGCCGGGCCGCCCATCGCCTTCTGAGCGCCGATCACGCACAGGTCGACGCCCCACAGGTCCGGCAGCAGCGGCTCGGCGCCCACCGAGGCGACGGCGTCCAGCATGAACAGCGCCCCGTGCGCCCGGACGACCTCACCGATCTCCGCGACCGGGTTGGTGTTGCCGGTCGCCGCCTCCGCGTGGACCAGCGAGACGAAGTCGATCTCCGGGTGCGCGGCGAGCGCCTGCGCGACCTGGTCGGCGGTGACCGCCGTGTGGAAGGGCACCGCCAGATCGATGACATTGGCACCGCAGTCGCGCAGCCAGTTCCCGAAGGTCTGCCCGTACGGCCCCGTGACCACGTTCAGTGCGGTCGAACCGGGCCGGGCACCGCCCCGGATGCAGCCTTCGAGGGGAAGCAGCGCCTCGCCCTGCATGATGACGACGTCCTGCTCGGTGGCGAGGAGGCCGGCCACCCGCCGCTCGATGGCGGCGAAGTGTGCGGCGGTGAGCGGGGCGAGGTCGAGGAAGGGGTGCGTCACGGTGGTGCTCTCTTCGGATCGGGTCGGCCTGCGGTTCGGCGTGCGAACAGCGCTTCCGTCGAGAGTACCGAGGCCGCCATCGGCCGCCTCGTACAGTGCTGTCATGAGAGATCACACGGTGCAGCCGGTGCTGCATGTGAAGGGGCGGGTACTCGTCGGTCCCGACGACGTACGGGACGAGCTGTGGGCCGCCGACGGGCGGATCTCGTACGAGCGGCCGCCCGGCGCGGACGCGGCGGAGACCGTCACCGGCTGGGTGCTGCCGGGCCTCGTGGACGCCCACTGCCACGTGGGGCTCGATCACCACGGCCCGGTCGACGCCGCCACGAGCGAGAAGCAGGCGCTCACCGACCGGGAGGCCGGCACGCTGCTCATCAGGGACGCCGGATCGCCCTCCGACACCCGGTGGATCGACGACCGCGAGGACCTTCCCAAGATCGTTCGGGCCGGACGTCATATCGCCAGGACCCGCAGGTACACCCGGAACTACGCCCATGAGATCGAGCCCGGCGACCTCGTCGCATACGTCGCGCAGGAGGCGCGGCGCGGCGACGGCTGGGTCAAGCTGGTCGGCGACTGGATCGACCGGGACGCCGGTGACCTGGCCGCCTGCTGGCCGCGCGGCGAGGTCGAGGCGGCCATCGCCGAGGCGCACCGGCTCGGCGCCCGGGTCACCGCGCACTGCTTCGCCGAGGCCGCCCTCGTCGATCTCGCCGAGGCCGGGATCGACTGCATCGAGCATGCGACGGGACTGACCGAGGACACCATCCCGCTCTTCGCCGAGCGCGGCGTCGCGATCGTCCCGACGCTGGTGAACATCGCCACGTTCCCGGACCTCGCGGCCGGTGGCGAAGCCAAGTTCCCGCGCTGGTCGGCGCATATGCGGCGGTTGTACGAGCGTCGCTACGACACCGTGCGCGCGGCGTACGACGCGGGCGTGCCGGTCTTCGTCGGCACCGACGCGGGCGGCTCGCTGGCCCATGGCCTGGTGGCGGCGGAGGTCGCCGAACTGGTCACGGCGGGCATCCCGCCCCGCGAGGCGCTCTCGGCGACAGCCTGGGGTGCGCGCACCTGGCTCGGGCGGCCGGGTCTTGAGGAGGGCGCCCCGGCGGATCTGGTGGTGTACGAGGCGGACCCGCGGGCGGATGTACGGGTGCTGGCGGCGCCGCGCCATGTGGTGCTGAACGGCCGTGTGATCGGCTGATGCCGCCCCGGCGGTGCGTTGACAGCCAGTGACCGGACGGCGCTGGCGCTCGTTGAAGCACCTCAGCGCACACCCCGGCGCAGTCGTCCGGCACCTCGCACACGCTCAGCGGATCGGGTGACACCGAGGGGCGCACGTGCCGGGATATTCGAATACGGATACGGGAACCCCCCTTTGGGGTGAACTCACCTCGGGTTACTGCCGGTTCACCCTCTGTACGAAAAGATTCACGGAGTCGAGGCCACCGGTGCCCGCGATGTCCCCCATGGACGGCGCCGGTGGCTCCATGTCTCTTGTGGGGGTTCCACCATTTTGAACAGCAACACCTTCCGCCTCGCCGCACTGGCGGTCGCCGCCGCGCCCGTCGCCCTGCTGGTTGCCGTCCCGGCGCACGCCACCGGGGCCACCACGACCACCGGCGGCGGGAAGGCGAGCGCGGTCGTGCTCCGCACCGCACTCGACGTCTCACTCCTGAACAAGACGGTCGACGTGCCGCTGAAGGCCACGCTCAACGAGGTGCACGCACCGGCGAGCGCCGAGGAGACCGCACTCAGCGTGCGCCTCGACGGCGTGTCGCAGGGCCGCCCGGTCGACGTGCTGCGTGCCGACGTGGCCACGGCGGACGCGACCGTCGACGAGCACAGGGCCGAGGGCCACAGCAACCTGGCGAAGGCCCGCGTCCATGTGCCCGGACTGCCGCGGCTCTCGCTCATCGAGGTCGAGAAGGTCACCTCCAAGGCTGTCTGCGCAGTGGGTCACAAGCCCGTTGCCGAATCGAATGTGCTGGGCCATGTCACGGTCCTCGGCCGGAAGGTCACGCTGACGGCGGGCGGCACGACACGGGTGGCGGTGCCCGGCGTCGGCGAGGTCGTCCTCGACCTGTCCAAGACGCAGACCACGTCACGTACCGCCGCGGCGACCGCGCTGCAGCTGAAGGTGTCGGTCAACCCGCTCAAGCTCAATGTCGCCGACGTCGAGGGCGAGGTCACGCTCGCCGAGGCGACCTGTGAGACCCCGAAGGCAGCCGCTCCCAGCGCCGAGCCCACCGAGCCCGCGGGGGGCAACTCCGGCGGAGGCAACAGCGGTGGCAGCACCGACGGCGAGGTGAAGCCGCAGACCGGGACCGACCACGCCCCGGCTGCGGTCGACACGAACCTCGCGGAGACCGGTGGCAGCTCCGCGACGCCGTACCTCGCGGGCGGAGCGGCGCTCCTGCTGGCGCTGGGCGCGGGCGCGACGGTCGTGGCACGCAGGCGCGCCCAGGACTGACACCGACCCGGTCCGAGGGGCGGGACAGGGGGAAATCAGGGGGCATGGGGAGCGGCGTTCACGCAGGGGCGAGCGCCGCTCCCCGTCAGCGGTTCCTGGGGGAGGCGAGTACCTGGAGCGCCTGATCGAGCGCCTGCAGAAAACGGTTGGTCGTCACGCGGTCGCGCACGGCCAGCCGCAGCCACTGCGGACCGAGCCCCGGGAACGTATCGCCGCGCCGCGCCGCGAAGCCCAGCGCCCGCAGCCGCTCCCGCACCTCCGCCGCCCGCTCCAGCCGCACCAGTACGAACGGCCCCTCGGCAGGCTCCGCCACCCGCACCTCGGCGAACTCCATGAGCCCGGCGATCAGATGGGCCCGGTCCACCGCGATACGGTCTGCCGCGGCGGCCGCCTCCACCAGCGCCCGCGGCTCCATGCACGCCTCGGCCGCCGCCAGCGCGGGGGACGACACCGGCCACAGCGGCTGCGCCTTCTGGAGCGCGCCGATGGTCTCCGGGGAAGCCAGCACGTAACCGATCCGCAGCCCCGCCAGCCCCCATGTCTTGGTGAGGCTGCGCAGCACGACGAGGCCCGGGACGTCCGTACGTCCGCACAGCGCCTCGCGCTCGCCCGGTATCGCGTCCATGAACGCCTCGTCGACCACCAACGTCCGCCCGGGGCGCGCCAGTTTCTCCAGTGCGGCCGTCGGATGCAGGACCGACGTCGGGTTGGTCGGATTGCCGACCACCACCAGATCCGCCTCCTCGGGCACGGCCGCCGGATCCAGCCGGAAACCGTCCTCCGCGCGCAGCAGCACCCGCCCCACCGTGTGCCCGGCCGCGCGCAACGCCGCCTCCGGCTCAGTGAACTGGGGATGTACGACGACCGGCCGCCGGGCCGGCAGCGCCCGCGCGATCAGCACGAACGCCTCCGCCGCACCCGCCGTCAGCAGGACCCGATCCACCGGCAGCCCGTGCCGTTCCGCGACCGCGGCCCGCGCACGGCCCCCGTCCGGGTAGGCGGCGAGCGTGGAGAGGGACGCGGATATTCGCTCCTTCAGCCAGGCCGGGGGCGTATCGGTGCGTACGTTGACGGCGAGATCGGTCAGATCCAGGCCGCGGACCTCCGCGTCACCGTGGTGCCGCAGATCGTGCTGTCCGTCAGAGCGGTTGACATCGGGTCTCTCAAGGGGAGTGTGCATGACTTCCAGAGGGTGTGGGGGGCGAGTTCATGACGATGGGGATGGAGCGACGGCAGGATGACTATGTGCCCGGCACCGCACTCGACGCAACGGTCGGATCCGGATGCGCGGGCGAAGCCCGCCGGGCCACCGCACAGGTCACCTTCCCCATCCGCCCCGGCGGGTCCGACTTCCGCTTCGGTACGAGGAGTTCGTCGGCGCTGATGAGAGCCGCCGCCTCCGCGACCGAGGCCGAACCGACCGCGGCGAGCACGGCGCCCGACGGGTTCGGCACGGCGACCGCGGCGAGTTCCTCCGCGCTGTACCCACGCACGGGAACGCCCAGCCGCGCAGCCGCTCTTACGATCTCCGGCTCCTCGGCCTTCGTGTCGAGGGTCGCCAACTCCACGATGCTGCCGGGCGAAAGCCCCGCCTCGTGCAGTACGGACGAGACGAGCTCCAGCACTTCACCGGCCGGCGCACCACGGCCCGCGCCGACCCCGACGACGAGCAGAACCACGGGGTGGGTCACACCTCGACACGGTCGACGAACCGCCGCGCGACGCCCGGCGCCGAGGCCCAGTGCGTATGCAGATAGCTGGCATGGACGCCCTGCTGCACGAAGCCCTCCACGCGCCGCTCCGGCAGATGCATCCCCCAGGCGGGGGAGGCGCCGGCGCCCGGCTCCAGCACCGTGCGGTGGAACTCGTGCCCACGCAGCCGTGTGCCGACCGCGGCCAGCGGACTGTCGGTGAGCGCGACGGCCTCCCGGTAGCCGAGTGTCAGCCGCTTCGACATCCGGCCGTCGGCGTCGAGCACCCCGCACATCGGCAGTCCGTCGAGCGAACGCGAGAGATAGAGCAGCCCGGCACACTCGGCGGCAAGGGGAGCACCGGCGGCGGCGAGATCGGCAACGGCCTTGCGGAGCGGTTCGTTGGCGGACAGCTCGGGGGCGTACACCTCCGGGAACCCCCCGCCGATGACGAGCCCGCGGGTGCCCTCGGGCAGCGTTTCGTCCCGCAACGGATCGAACGTCACGACGTCGGCCCCGGCGGCGGCGAGGAGCTCGCTGTGCTCGGCGTAGGAGAACGTGAAGGCGGGCCCTCCGGCCACGGCGACGACGGGCCGGCGACGACGCGGGCCGCCCTCGCCGTCGGCGTCCCTGCCTCCACCCGCCTGCCGCACGGCCTCCACCGGATCCCACGCCCCCGACGCGGCAGGCGTCCGCGGTGCCGACCGCGCCAACGCCATCAGCGCATCCAGGTCACACCCGCTCCGCACCTGCGCCGCCATGGCCGCGACGGCGGCCACCGCGTCGCCCCGCCGCTCGGCCACCGGCACCAGCCCCAGATGGCGCGAGGGCGTGGCCACCTGTTCGGCCCGCCGCAGCACCCCCATCACCGGCACGCCGGACTCGTCCAGCGCCTCCCGCAGCAGCAACTCGTGCCGGTCCGAGCCGACCTTGTTGAGGATCACCCCGCTGATCCGTACCTCGGGATCCCACGAGGCGAAGCCGTGTACCAGCGCGGCGACCGACCGCGACTGCGACGACGCGTCCACGACCAGCACCACCGGTGCCTGCAGCAGCTTCGCGACATGGGCGGTCGACGCCAGCTCGCCCTCTCCGGACGCCCCGTCGTACAGCCCCATCACCCCCTCGACGATCGCCAGGTCGCACCCACGCGCCCCGTGCGCGAACAACGGAGCGACCAGCTCCGGCCCGCACATGTACGCGTCGAGGTTGCGCCCCGCCCGCCCGGTGGCCAGCGAGTGATAGCCGGGGTCGATGTAGTCGGGCCCGACCTTGTGCGGCGACACGGCGAGGCCGCGCTCCGCGAAGGCCGCCATCAGTCCCGTCGCCACGGTGGTCTTGCCGCTGCCGGAGGCCGGCGCGGCAATCACCAGTCGCGGAATGGTCACCACTCGATGCCCCTCTGGCCCTTCTGGCCGACGTCCATCGGGTGCTTCACCTTGGACATGTCGGTCACCAGGTCGGCGGCCTCGACGAGCTTCTCCGGGGCGTTGCGCCCGGTGATCACCACATGCTGCGTCCCCGGACGGTTGCGCATCACCTCGACCACCTCGTCGGTGTCGATCCAGCCCCAGTGCATCGGGTACGCGAACTCGTCGAGGACGTACAGCTTGTACGTCTCGGCGGCCAGGTCGCGCTTGACCTGTTCCCAGCCCTCGCGCGCCTTCTCCGCGTTGTCCGCGTTGTCACCGTGCAGGCCGCGCTGGACCCACGACCAGCCCTCGCCCATCTTGTGCCAGGCGACCGTGCCGCCCTCACCGCTCGCGCCGAGGACCTTCAGCGCGTTCTCCTCCCCGACCTTCCACTTCGCCGACTTGACGAACTGGAACACCCCGATCGGCCAGCCCTGGTTCCAGGCGCGCAGCGCGAGCCCGAATGCGGCCGTCGACTTGCCCTTGCCGATACCGGTATGGACGAAGAGCAGCGGACGGTTGCGGCGCTGACGCGTCGTCAGCCCGTCGTCCGGCACGTTGGTCGGCTGTCCCTGCGGCATTAGGCGGCCCTCCTGTTGGATCCGTTGGTTCCCTGAACATCCCTGACGAGCCCGGCGATCGAGTCGGCCCGCAGCTCGTCGAGCGTGACGGCAGTGCCCCCGAGATCGCGGGCCAGGGAGCCGGCCAGCCCGAGCCGAACGACCCCCGACTCGCAGTCCACGACGACGGACGCCGTGCCCTCGGCCTCGTGCAGCCGTGCGGCCCGCGCCGCCAGGGCCACCGGCTCCGGGCCTCCGGTCGCCCGTCCGTCCGTCACCACGACCATCAGCGGCCGCCGCGACGGATCGCGCAGCCGCTCCACCCGCAGGACGTCATGGGCCTTCAGCAGTCCGGCCGCGAGGGGGGTGCGCCCACCGGTCGGCAGCGTCTCCAGCCGCGCGGCGGCTGCGTCCACGGACGAGGTGGGCGGCAGTGCCACGTCGGCGCCCCTGCCGCGGAAGGTGATCAGACCGACCTTGTCCCGCCGCTGGTACGCGTCCAGCAGCAGCGAAAGCACCGCACCCTTCACGGCGCTCATCCGCTGCCGTGCGGCCATCGACCCGGACGCGTCCACGACGAAAAGTACGAGGTTTCCCTCGCGTCCCTCCCTGGTCGCCTGGCGCAGATCATCCCGCCGCACCACCAACCCCCGGCCCGACCGTCCGCGCGCACGCTGGTGCGGGGCGGCAGCCTGCACGGTCGCGGCGAGATGCAGTCTGGTCAGGGCCCCCTCGGGCCGCCGCGCCCCGGTCGTACGCCCGTGTTCGGTACGCGCCCGGGACCGCCGCCCCGCCGCGCCCTCGCCGAGCCCGGGCACGCTCAGCACCTTCGTGCGGAACGGTTCGGCAGCACGTACGGGCCGCTGCTCGGCGCCGTCGGTCGGCCGCCCCTGCGAGGGCAGTCCGGGCGTGTCGTCGTTCCGCGCCTCGGGCTGCGGCGGCGTGTCGGGCCCGTCTCCCCGCGGGGGCTGCCCACCTCCACCCGGCCCGTCCGGATCGGGGTCGTCCCCGCGCCCGTCCCCTTCACCGCTGTTCTGCTCCAGCGTGTCGTCGAGCTTGTCCTCGTCGAGACCGGGCGCGTCGAACGGATTGCGGCGGCGCCGGTGGGGGAGCGCCAGCAGGGCGGCCTGCCGGACGTCCTCGGCGAGCACGTCGGTACGTCCCGCCCACGCGGCCAGCGCGGTCGCGGTGCGGGCCATCACGATGTCGGCGCGCATCCCGTCGACCTCGAAGGCCGCACAGGTGGCGGCGATCTGCCGCAACGCGCGGTCCCCGAGCACCACGTGCGGAAGGAGCGCCCGCGCGGCGGCGATCCGCTCCCGCAACTCCCCTTCTTCCTCGGCCCACCGGGCGGCGAACCCGGCCGGATCGTCGTCGTACGCGAGCCGCCGCCGCACGACCTCGACCCGCTGATCGGTGTCGCGTGACGCGGCGACCTCGACGGTCAGCCCGAACCGGTCGAGCAACTGCGGCCGCAGCTCGCCCTCTTCGGGGTTCATCGTTCCGACGAGCAGGAACCGCGCGGCATGCCGTACGGAGACGCCTTCGCGTTCCACGTACGAGGCACCCATGGCAGCCGCGTCCAGCAGCAGATCCACCAGGTGGTCATGGAGCAGGTTGACCTCGTCGACGTACAGGATTCCGCGATGCGCGTCGGCGAGGAGCCCCGGCTCGAACGCCTTGACCCCGTCGGTGAGCGCCCGCTCGATGTCGAGCGCCCCGACGAGCCGGTCCTCGGAGGCGCCCACCGGCAGTTCCACGGTCCGCGCCGCCCGCGACACGCCGCCGCCGGCCTCGTGGGGCCCATCGGGACACGCCGGATCGGGCGACACCGGGTCACATGAGAACCGGCATCCGGAGACGACATCGACCTCGGGCATGAGCGCGGCGAGCGCCCGCACGGCGGTGGACTTGGCGGTCCCCTTCTCCCCACGCACGAGCACACCACCGACAGCGGGCGATACGGCGTTCAGCAACAGTCCGAGCCGTAGATCGTCCTGCCCGACGATGGCAGTAAAGGGATACGGGGTACTCACAAAGCCTCCTTGACGACGTCATCCATCCAAGAACCGGTGACCCGTTCCGGCCCGCCACCCAGCCCGCCCGGCCCGCTGTCCAGCGCTTCCGGGCGACTGCTCAGCCCGTCCGGCACCTGAGGACCGGGGCCCGGGCCGGACACCCGGTCACGGGAAGGTGCGGGCGGGGGAACAGAGCCCGCCGCAGGCGTCCCCCTCACGCCAACCCCCCAGCCACCCCGGCCCCACGGGCCGCCGGCACCTCCGGCGCCCCAGGGCCCACGAAGGGCAGTCCCTCCGGTACCCCCGCCTCGATCAACCGCATCAACGCCCCCGTATCGGCGTGCTCCTCGATCAGATCCCCCAGCCGATCCAGCTGTTCCTCCCGCAACGCCCCGAAACTCGTGTCGGGTGCGGCCACGAACCGCCGTCCCGCCGTCCGCGCGACCTCCCCCAGGAACCGCCGCCGGAACGCATCGCTCTCCAGCGACCCGTGCCAGTGCGTCCCCCACACCGCGCCGACCCGGCACCCGTCCAGGAACGGCTCGCCGCCCCGCACATCGGCGACCCCGTGGTGGATCTCGTACCCCTCCACCGGCTCCCCGAGCGCCGTACCGACCGGCCGGGCGAGGGTCTTCTCGCGGTCGAACCGGATCCGCACCGGCAGCAGTCCGAGCCCGTCGACCCGCCCCGCCCGCGACTCCACCTCGTCCTCGATCTGCTCCGCGAGCACCTGGAACCCGCCACAGATGCCGAGCACCGGACGCCCCTGCGCCGCCCGTCGCAGCAGCGCGTCGGCCAGCCCCCGTTCCCGCAGCCAGGCGAGCGCCTTCACCGTCCCGCGCGTGCCCGGCACGATCACCAGATCCGCGTCGGCCAGCTCCTCCGCCCGGTCCACGAACCGCACCACGACACCCGGTTCGGCGGCCAGCGCGTCCACATCGGTGAAGTTCGACATCAGCGGCACGGCGCACACCGCGACCCGCAGCACGTCCTCGCCGTGCGGCGGTGCGACGACCGACTCGCGTACGGCCCCGCGGAGCGAGACCCGCAGCCCGTCCTCCTCGTCGATGCCCAGGCCGTGGGCGAACGGCAGTACTCCGTACGTCCGCCGCCCGGTCAGCCCGTGCAGCATGTCAAGACCCGGCTCCAGGAGCGACACGTCGCCGCGGAACTTGTTGACCAGATAGCCGGCGATCAGCGCCTGGTCCTCGGCGCTGAGCAGCGCCGTCGTGCCGAAGAACGAGGCGAAGACGCCACCGCGGTCGATGTCACCGACGACGATGACGGGGAACCCCGCGGCCCGCGCGATCCCCATGTTCACGATGTCGGTGCGCCGCAGATTGATCTCGGCCGGGCTGCCCGCCCCCTCGCAGATCACGGCGTCATAGGTGCCCCGAAGCTGCTCCAGACAGTCCACGACCGTACCGAACAGGGATTCCTGTCGCCCCCCGTGGTAGCCGCGCGCGCTCATCTCGCCCACCGGCCTGCCCATCAGGACGACCTGACTGGACCGGTCGCCGCCGGGCTTGAGCAGCACCGGGTTCATCAGCGCGGTCGGTTCCACCCGGGCGGCCTGCGCCTGCATCGCCTGCGCGCGTCCGATCTCCGCGCCCTCGCGGGTGACGAACGAGTTCAGCGACATGTTCTGCGCCTTGAACGGCGCGACCTTCACGCCCTGGCGCACCAGCCACCGGCAGATGCCTGCCGTGACGACGCTCTTGCCCGCGTCCGACGTGGTTCCGGCGACCAGCAGTCCGCCGCTCATTTCCCGCTCCGTCCCGCAGCCGCACGCCGCCCCGGGGGCGACCACCGTCCTGCGATCAGCCGGCCCGCCGCGCACACGCCGAGGGCCAGTACCCCCACGCGGCGCGACAGCCGCACCGCGCGCTCGATGTCCCCGGTCTCCACCGCACGGCCGGTCGCGCCGTTCAGTACCGGCCGGTGCTCGACACGCCCGCCGTACGCGAGGGTCCCGCCGAGCCGTACGCCGAGCGCCCCCGCGAACGAGGCCTCCACCGGACCCGCGTTGGGGCTCGGATGCCTGCCCGCGTCCGCCCGCCAGGCCCGCAGCGCTCGACGTGGCTGCCCCCCGGCAACCACGGCGAGCGCGGCGGTGAGCCGGGCGCCGGGCCAGCCCGCGACGTCGTCCAGGCGGGCCGAGGCCCAGCCGTAGCGCAGATGGCGGGGCGACTTGTGCCCGACCATCGCGTCGAGGGTGTTGACGGCACGGAAGGCGACGAGTCCGGGCACGCCACCCAGCGCGCCCCACACGAGGGCACCCACCACCGCGTCCGAGGTGTTCTCGGCCACGGACTCCACCACGGCGCGCGCGATCTGCGGCCCGTCGAGGGAGTGCGGGTCGCGCCCGCACAGATGGGGGAGGCGCTCCCGGGCCAGCTCGATGTCACCGGCGGCGAGCGCGCCGCCGATGGCGCGCGCCTCGCGACCCAGCGAGGTGCCGCCGACGACGGACCAGGTGGCGGCCGCGGTCAGGGCGACGGAGGCGGCGGGATGACGGCGTACGGCACGGGCGGCCAGCGCGGCTCCACCGGCAGCGCCTCCGGCGCAGACCAGGGTGTGCAGGGCGCCCCACCCGCGGTGGTCGCGCCACAGACGCCGTTCGACGCCCGCCGCGGCCCGCCCGAAGGCGGCGACCGGATGCCCCCGGCGGGGATCACCGAGCAGCAGATCGCCGATCAGGCCGGCGGCGGCGCCGTACGCGAAGATGCGGTCGGCTCGCACGGCTCAGCCGGCCGTGCTGCCTCGAAGGACCTCGGTACAGCCGGCTCCTGGTGAGAGCGGCACAGAAACGGCGGACGCACGGCAGCCGGGCATGGCGATATGTCCTCACTCAGGGTCCGCGCCCTGGTTCGACGTGACCGGCGGCGAGAGTCTCCTGGCTCCCGGATCCGCAGTTCCCCCGGCCTTCCAGCCCGCATGCGCGGGCCGTGACTTCCGGTGTGGGGGACCGCTCCCCGGTGACAGTGGCGGGACCGCGCCGGATTCACACCGGCTTCCTCTGCTGTCGCCGTAAATGGCTCCGGCAGTCCACCACGCTCCGCGAACGCCCGTCAACCTGGCGTTGACCTGCGGCGGTGCAGTGTGCGCAGACGCACATCGGGCCGGACACACGCGAGGTGTGTCCGGCCCGATGGGGGAGTGCGGGAAGGGGCTCAGGCGACGATCAGATAGATCCCGTACGCGACCGAGGCCGCGCAGAGCCCGAAGCAGAGGTACCCGCCCACGCGGGCGAGCACCAGGGAGCCTCCGGTGGAGCCACCCTCCGCGGCCGGTTCCGGCTGCTTGGAGAGGCCGACGATGCCCAGGGTGAAGAGGCCCACCAGCGCGACGGTGACGACGAGCGAGACGCCGAAGACGGAGCCGAGAGCTGCCCAGTCGATGTTCATGGTGATCTGTCCTTACACCGTGGCGGGCCGCGCCGGATCGGCGGCGACGGTTCCGGGCTGGGCCGGGATGGTGGTCTTGAGGTCCGTGGTCGTGTCCACTGCCGTGGCGACCGCAGCCGTCCCGGCGGGCGGCGGCGGGGTGACGGCCGCGATGGCGGTGGTGATGACACCCGCCGGTTCGGCGACCTCACCGGTGGGCGCGACATCGCCGTGCCCGACCGGCTTGCGCCGGGACAGCAGCCAGATCGCTCCGGAGCCCGCGATGAGCAGGACGGCGACGGCGACGACACCCCAGGTGCCCTGCCTGGTGAGGAACTCCGCGCCCGCGCCGACCAGACCCGCGGCCGGCAGGGTCAGACCCCAGGCGGCGAACATCCGGGTCGCGGTGGACCAGCGGACCACACCGCCCGGGCGGCCCAGACCCGCACCCATCACGGCGCCGGAGCAGGACTGGGTGGTGGAGAGGGAGAAGCCGAGGTGCGAGGAGGCCAGGATGACCGTGGCCGCGCTGGTCTGGGCGGCGAAGCCCTGTGGCGGCTTGAGCTCGGTGAGGCCGCTGCCCATGGTGCGGATGATGCGCCAGCCGCCCAGGTAGGTGCCGAGTGCGATGGCCAGACCGGCGGAGACGATGACCCAGATCGGCGGGTTCGAGCCGGGGGACAGGACGCCACCGGTGACCAGGGCCAGGGTGATGATGCCCATGGTCTTCTGCGCGTCGTTGGTGCCGTGGGCGAGCGAGACCAGTCCCGCCGAGGCGATCTGGCCGGCCCGGTAGCCCTTGGCGGTGGCCTTCTCCTGGGCCTCGTTGCGGTTCCCGCCGCCGATCCGGTACGTCAGCCTGGTCGCCAGCAGCGCGGCGACACCCGCGACGACCGGGGCGGCGACCGCGGGCAGCAGCACCTTGGTGACGACGGTTCCGCCGTCGACCGAGGACCAGCCCGCCGACATCACCGCGGCGCCGATCAGGCCGCCGAAGAGTGCGTGGGACGAGCTGGACGGCAGGCCGACCAGCCAGGTGAGCAGATTCCACAGAATGGCGCCGACGAGGGCCGCGAAGATGACTTCTGTCCGCAGCCCGTCCTCGTTGATGATCCCGCCGGAGATCGTTTTGGCGACCTCCACCGACAGGAAGGCGCCGACGAGGTTGAGAGCGGCGGACATGGCCACCGCTGTCTTGGGTTTGAGGGCACCGGTCGAGATGGTGGTCGCCATCGCGTTCGCGGTGTCATGGAAACCGTTCGTGAAATCGAACACTAGAGCTGTCACGATCACAATCGCGAGGAGCAGCGTGATGTGTTCCATTTACCCAGGCAATCGTTCGACGTCATTGGCACGTGGAACGTAGGCAACCTGGGTGAACGGGAGATGAACTGGACGGGGCCCTGTGGTGACTCCAAACGGAGTTGAGTCATTCTTTTTGTCGGGCCACCGACAGCCGGCGTGGGGGCGCAGTGCCTGTCGTGGCTGGATTTCGCCCCTTCCGCCTCGCTTCACGCCCTGTGATCCGAGGTCCGGAAACCTCGGAAAAGAGATGTGGATCACCCGACGTCTCCCGTCGTGCCGGCCCCGCTGACAGGATTCCCCCATGAGTGAGCATCACGAGGACGCGCACAACGGGCATAACGGGCGCGATGCGAACGACGCACGCGACGCGATCGAGCAGGCCTGGAACGGTGTCGTCGCCACCGCCCGCAGGACCGCTGCGGAGGGCTTGGTGGTCGGCACCTCGGGCAATGTGTCGGCGCGGGTCGGCGACCTCGTCCTGGTCACCCCGAGCGGTGTGCCGTACGACCGGCTGGGCCCCGGCGACACCGTGGCCGTCGACCTCCACGGCAACCAGGTGCTCGGCGCCCTCGCCCCGACCAGCGAACTCCCGCTCCACCTGGCGGTCTACCGCAACACCGACGCCGCCGCCGTCGTGCACACCCACGCCGTGCACGCCACGGCCGTCTCCACCCTCGTCCCCGAGGTCCCGCTGGTGCACTACGCCGCCGCCATGCTCGGCGGCCCCGTCCGCACCGCGGCCTACGCGCGCTACGGAACCCAGGAGCTGGCCGAGCACATGCTGGCCGCCCTGCGTGACCGCACGGGCTGTCTGCTCCGCAACCACGGAACCGTCACCTACGGATCGACCCTCGACCAGGCCTACGACCGCACCGCCCAGCTGGAATGGATGTGCAGGCTCTGGCTCACCGCGAGCTCCGTACCCGGCCACACCCCATCCCTGCTCTCCCTCGCTCAGCTGCGCGACGTGCAGGACGCTCTGAAGGGGTACGGACAACCCGGCTGACCGGGAGCGCCGGCGAGCCACCGGACGGCCCCTGTCCACTGGCAGGGCGCGGCACACCCCCCGACACTGAAGCAGTGCGCCCGGCAACAGCGGCGGCAGCAGCCGTCACCACCCTCTTCGGCGTCGGCGCGGCAGCGGTCGTCGCCGGCCGGTACGCCGGCGGCGCCGCCCTGAGGGCTCCGTCCGGACGCCCGCTCCCCGCCGACCGGAAGCTCACCGTGCACGCCACGGCGGCCGGGCAGGTCACACTGACCCGCTCCTTCGCCGCGCTCCGGCCCGGTACGTACGGACTGGTGGGCGACGGCGTCCAGGCCGTCGTCGGCCCGGTGATCGAGCAGGCATCGCACGCCCCCGACGCCGTCGTACGCAGACTGGAACGCATCAACGACGGCAGCCTGGAACCCGGCGCCCAGGTCCGGATCACCCCCGCGCTGTACAGCGGCGACCCCGGCACGGCCCTCGGCCTCGACTACGAGGACGTCGAGATCCCCGGTGAGCTCGGCATCCTGCCCGCCTGGTTCGTGCCCGGCCCCCGGGACACCTGGGTCATCACCGTGCACGGCCTCGGCACCACCCGCGAACACCCCATGAACATCATGGACTTCCTGCACGGGCTGCGGCTTCCGGTCCTCGGCCTGGCCTACCGCGGCGACCCCGGAGCCCCGCGCTCCCCGGACGGACTCGCCCACCTCGGCGAGTCTGAATGGCGCGACTTGGACGCGGCCGTCCGCTTCGCCGTGCGGTACGGCGCCGAGAAGGTCGTCCTGCACGGCTGGTCCACCGGCGCCTCCATGGCCCTGCACGCGGCCGTCAACTCCGCGCTCCGCAGGCGAATCTGCGGCCTCGTCCTGGACTCCCCGGTGCTCGACTGGGCCGCCACCCTGCGTGCCCTGGCCACCGCCCGCGGCGTCCCGTCCCCGCTGCTGCCGCTCGCCTTGCGCGCCGCCCAGGGCCAGACCGGTCTGCGCGGCTCCCGGCTCCTCGACGCCTCCCTCCCGCAGGCCCTGCACGCCCCGACGCTGATCTTCCACGGCCCCGCCGACACCGTGGCCCCCTGGCAGCCGAGCCGGGAGCTCGCCGAGCGCCGTCCCGACCTGGTCGCCCTGCATCCCGTACCGCAGGCTCCGCATGCGGCGATGTGGAATGCCGATCCGGCCCGCTACGAAGAGGCTCTGCGGCGCTTCCTCACGCCCCTGATGTGAGCTGATGCGAGGGGACCGGCGGGTTGGTGCCGTCCGGGCCCGCAGTCACCTTCCGCCGCGAATCCGGGTTCCGTTTGGGCTTTCGGGCCGTCAGGGGCAAGACTGCTCCCCGTGACGTCCCGTACCCCGCGCGACTCCAGACTGCGACTTGTCCGCCCGCGACCCCTTGCCACCGCCCGCAAGGCCGTGACCACCCGGCGCACCCGGCCGGTCCCCCGCCCGCCCGAGGGCACCCCGCCCCGTGCGGAACTGGCCCGCGAGGCCAGGGCCGCGCTCGCCGACGCCGTACGGATCGCCCGCTGGGCCGCCGACGGCGCGAGCCCCGGCACGGCCCCGCTCGCCGCCCACGCTCTCGAACGGGCTGCGACCGCACTGGAATTGTCCCCGGCGCAGGTCCGCTCCGGCTGGGACCGGGCCCGCCTGGCCGGCCTCGTCGAACTCCACGGCGAGACCGCACGCCCCGGCTGGCGGCTGCGCGCCTGGGACCGCGACGACTCCGCCGTGCTCCGTGGCTGGGTGGCGCTCTTCGACGCGTGGTCGCTCGTCCACCCGGCGCCCGAGGGCATCGAGTCCACCGCGGTCGCCGAAGCCGTCGAGGCTGTACCCCAGGTGCTCTCCCTCCTGCAGCTCTCGGCGGGCCCGGTCACGGTGCCCGCCCTCCTCGACCTCCTCGGCCAGCGCGTCGCCGAACTCCACGAGGAGCGCTGCGAGGTGCCGTACGGGTCGGAGGTGCCGTACGGGTCGGAGGTGCCGGCCGAACCGGAGGAACCCGCTCTCACCGCGCACCCCGCCGCCCTGGTCGCGCTGCTCCTCGACTGGGCACTGGAGGGACTGGCCGCCGTCGGCGCACTCACGCTCGGCGCCGGTCATGCCACCCTCACCCCGCTCGGCAACTGGGCGGTCTGGGTCAAGCTGGAACAGATCTGCGTCGCCGCCCAGAGCCCGGCCGGGAACATCGAGCAGTCCGCCGCCGACATGCTGCTCGGCTGTGCCCGGCTCACCCCCGGACCGGCCCGCGCCGAATACCGCGCCTGGCTGGCCGCCCGTCCCGTCGGCAGCGCCGTCGCCGAACTGCTCGCCGTTGCCCGAGGCGAGGACGCGCTGCTGCGCGGACTCGCCTTCGAGGCACTCCGGGTCGTCGGGGCCCCCGCCGAGCCGGTGGTGCGCTCCGTCGTCACCGACCCATCGCTGCGCCCGTACGCGCTGCTCTGGCTGGCCGAGTACGACGGAGCCGACCCGGAGGACGCCCAGGAGGTCCTCAGCCGTGAGGAAGCCACCTGGCTCTGGGTCGACACCGCGGCGGCCGTCTCCGACCACGGCGAGACGGCACTGCTGGTCCGTCATCTCGACTCCGCCGTCCAGGGCACGGTCCCGGCGCTGCTGGACGAGGTCCGGGCCGTCGGCCACCCGCGCACCGTCCAGGTGTTGGTGGCGCTGGCCGCCGCCCATCCGGATCCCGCGCTGGCCAAGGCCGTCCGCCGGGCCGCCTTCCAGGTGCACACCGGCGGCGCGTAGGAATCAGGGAGAGCGCCCGGGGACGCGGACGCGGTCAGTCCGCGGACCCCGGGGCGTACGTCCCGAAACTCCACACATTGCCCTCCGCGTCACGCGCCATGTAGTCGCGCGACCCGTAGTCCTGATCCGTGGGCGGCATCAGGATCTCCACCCCGTACTCCACGGCCCGCGCATGGTGCGCATCGACCTCGTCCACCACGACGTACACCCCGCTCGGTCCGGCATCCGTCATCGCCTTGGCGAAGATCCCCCCGCGCCCCTTGGAGCCCAGCATCACCCTGCCATTGCCGCAGGACAGTTCCGCGTGCAGCACCGTGCCGCTCTCGCCCTCGTACACCGCTTCCTCGGTGAAACCCAGACCCTCCGTCAGCGTCCTGATCGCGGCCTTCGCGTCGTCGTACAGAATCGTCGGATAGATCGTCGGAACCCCGGCCGGTGCGCCCGCCATGGCGCTCACCTCTTTCGCTCTCCATGGTGATCTGCGTCTCAGTATTCCGTCGGTCACCGGCAACGGACCGGTCCGCGCGGCCGGCTCACCGGAAGGTGTTGGAGTCGGCCATGTCGCCGCTGCGGAAACCGGTGGTGAACCACTGCTGCCGCTGCGCCGCCGAGCCGTGTGTCCAGGACTCCGGCGTGACCCTGCCCTGGAACTTCTCCTGGATCCGGTCGTCGCCCACCGCGGCGGCCGCGTCGAGTCCGTCCTGGATGTCCGCCTGCGACAGGGAGGTGATCAGCCGCCGCCCGGTCGACTTGTCCGGCGTGGCCGTCGCGTGGTGCGCCCGGACCCCGGCGTAGCAATCCGCTTGTAGTTCCACCTTCACGGCGTTGCTGCTGGAGCCCGTACGGCCGTCCTGCGAGCGGCTGAGTGTCCCCGTCTGGTTCTGCACATGGTGGCCGTACTCGTGCGCCGCGATCAGGGCGACGAGACCGGCGATACCGCCGCCCACCGTCGCCCTTCCCTCCGGGATCCGGCTGCCGCGTACGTCGCTGACCTCGGACGTGTCCAGATCGGCGTCGTCGTCGAACTGCATGGGGTCACCACTCTCCGGTCCGGCCGCGGCTGCCTCACCGCACTGCGCCGAGTATCGGATAGTTCACACCGCTATGCCTGTTCTGGTTGCCGGATGGAGTCAGGGGGGCGGCGCCAAAGGGCGTCCCGGGCGAGTGATCGGCAAATGCCGTAGGAGCATGCGGAAAAGCAGTTGCACACCGCCAGTAGAATGGCCCGTATGGCAATTCTCCTTGTGCATGAGTAGCGGCGTCGAGTCGAGACTCTGAAGTCGTCCCGTCCGCCGTCCAACCCGCCCTGGAGTTTTTCCGTGATCACCGCTTCCGGTATCGAGCTGCGTGCCGGCGCCCGCATCCTCATCGAGTCCGCCAACTTCCGTATCGCCAAGGGCGACCGCATCGGCCTCGTCGGCCGCAACGGAGCGGGCAAGACCACTCTCACCAAGTGCCTCGCCGGCGAGGGCGCGCCGGCCGGCGGCACCATCACCCGCTCCGGTGAGGTCGGCTACCTCCCGCAGGACCCGCGCACCGGTGATCTCGACGTCCTCGCCCGCGACCGCATCCTGTCCGCCCGCGGGCTCGACGAGATCCTGCGCAAGATGCGTGAGAACGAGGACCGGATGGCGAACGGCAAGGGTGCCACCCGCGAGAAGGCGATGAAGAAGTACGAGCGGCTGGAGACGGAGTTCCTCACCAAGGGCGGTTACGCCGCCGAGGCCGAGGCCGCCACCATCGCCGCCGCGCTCAGCCTGCCCGACCGGGTGCTCGGACAGCCGCTCCACACGCTCTCCGGCGGTCAGCGCCGCCGCGTCGAGCTGGCCCGCATCCTGTTCTCGGACGCCGACACCCTGCTCCTCGACGAGCCGACGAACCACCTCGACGCCGACTCCATCGTCTGGCTGCGCGACTACCTGAAGACCTACCGCGGCGGCTTCGTCGTGATCTCCCACGATGTCGACCTCGTCGAGACGGTCGTCAACAAGGTCTTCTACCTCGACGCCAACCGCTCGCAGATCGACATCTACAACATGGGCTGGAAGCTCTACCAGCAGCAGCGCGAGGCCGATGAGAAGCGCCGCAAGCGTGAGCGTCAGAACGCCGAGAAGAAGGCTGCCGCGCTCAACTCGCAGGCCGACAAGATGCGCGCCAAGGCGACCAAGACCGTCGCCGCGCAGAACATGGCCAAGCGCGCCGAGCGGCTGCTCTCCGGCCTGGAGGCGGTCCGGGTCTCCGACAAGGTCGCCAAGCTGCGCTTCCCCGAACCCTCGCCGTGCGGCAAGACCCCTCTGATGGCGGAGGGGCTGTCCAAGTCCTACGGTTCGCTCGAAATCTTCACCGATGTGGACCTCGCCATCGACAAGGGCTCCCGCGTCGTCATCCTCGGCCTCAACGGTGCGGGCAAGACCACCCTGCTCCGGCTCCTCGGCGGTGCCGAGAAGCCCGACACCGGCGAGGTCATCGAGGGCCACGGGCTCAAGCTCGGCTACTACGCCCAGGAGCACGAGACCCTCGACCCGGAGCGCACGGTCCTGGAGAACATGCGCTCCGCCGCCCCGGATCTCGACCTCGTCGAGGTCCGCAAGACGCTGGGCTCGTTCCTCTTCTCCGGCGACGACGTCGACAAGCCGGCCGGCGTGCTCTCCGGCGGTGAGAAGACCCGTCTGGCGCTCGCGACCCTGGTCGTCTCCTCCGCCAATGTGCTGCTCCTCGACGAGCCGACGAACAACCTCGACCCGGCCAGCCGCGAGGAGATCCTCGGCGCGCTGCGCACGTACAAGGGCGCGGTCGTCCTCGTCACGCACGACGAGGGTGCGGTCGAGGCGCTCCAGCCGGAGCGGATCATCCTGCTGCCGGACGGCGTCGAGGACCTGTGGGGTGCGGACTACCGGGACCTGGTCGCCCTGGCCTGATTCCTGCGGTCCGGGCGGTTTCCCTGCCCGCTGCCGGCTGATCCACTCCGACTGGATCATTCGGCCTACGCGTGATCCATCATCTGCGTGAGGACCTCTCGTACCTCGGCGCGGCGCCCGGCAGATACCTGCCGGGCGCACCCATGTGGGGCCGATTCCCCTCATACGGCCCTGACCTGGCTTTTCGTCTCAACTCCGCGCCGGACCGCCCCCCAAGCCCGGCAGAATGCGAGATTCCGCTCGTGAAGACGTATTCCCGGGGTGCGAAACCGGTTGTACGGACCTTGCCGAATGGGTGGCCAGGAAGCCCGCGAGGGGTGATCATGAGAATCCAGAGCGCACTTCCCATGAGGAGGCACGGGTGGCCGAGACTCTGAAGAAGGGCAGCCGGGTGACCGGCACCGCGCGCGACAAGCTCGCGGCAGACCTGAAGAAGAAGTACGACTCCGGTGCGAGCATCCGGGCGTTGGCCGAAGAGACCGGCCGCTCCTACGGATTCGTCCACCGGATGCTCAGCGAGTCCGGAGTCACGCTGCGGGGACGCGGCGGAGCGACACGGGGCAAGAAGGCTGCCACGGCCTGACGGCCTCACGCCGTGTCGTCGAACTGCCGTCTGCCGCCCTTGGGGCGGGAGGGGCACTAGGCGGATCGGGACGCGTCGCAGGACGGGCGTGCCCCGAGGGCTCACCAGTTTCGGGCGGTGGCCACCCGGTCGACCATGTGGCCGACCGGGTGGTTACTGTTCAGTCACTTAGCGACATGTTGACTGCACCCGACCCGGAGGCGCCCCATGACCTCGTTCGACTCTGTGCTCGACCAGGACGGCGTACGACTCACCGTCGATGACGCGGTTGCCACGGTGACCCTCACCAATCCGGCCAAGCGCAACGCTCAGTCCCCCGCTCTGTGGCGGGCGTTGACAGAGGCCGGACGGGCGCTGCCCGGCAGCGTGCGGGTCGTCGTGCTCCGTGGTGAGGGCAAGTCCTTCTCCGCGGGGCTCGACCGGCAGGCGTTCAGCCCCGAGGGGTTCGACGGTGAGCCGTCCTTGCTCGACCTGGCACGCGGCAAGGAGTCCGAGCTCGACGCGACCATCGCCGAATACCAGGAGGCGTTCACCTGGTGGCGCCGCAACGACATTGTGTCGGTCGCGGCGGTCCAGGGGCATGCGATCGGCGCCGGCTTCCAGCTCGCCCTCGCCTGCGATCTGCGGATCGTCGCCGAGGACGTGCAGTTCGCCATGCGTGAGACCAGTCTCGGTCTGGTCCCTGACCTCACCGGCACGCACCCCCTGGTGCACCTGGTCGGATATGCCCGCGCGCTCGAAATCTGCGCCACCGGCCGCTTCGTCCACGCGGAGGAGGCCGAGCGCACCGGTCTCGCCAACCTCGTGGTCCCCGCCGACGAGCTCGACGCGGCGACCCGTGAACTGTCCGCGGCGCTGCTGGCGGCCCCGCGTGACGCCGTCGTCGAGACCAAGGCGCTGCTGAGCGGTGCGGTCTCGCGTACGTACGAGGACCAGCGCACCGCCGAGCGCGCGGCCCAGGGCCGCCGTCTCCGCGACCTCGCGGGTCTCACGGACTAAGACCGACCGGCTCCGCGTCCACCACCGCGGCGGCCGGTCCGTTCATCCCGCCTCCACCACCGAGGTGACCAGCACAGTCACCGGTGGATGTCCGTCCACGGCGTCCGCCACCGCCGTCCGCACCGCCCGCGCCACATCGAGCGCCCGGTGGTTCGCGTCCGTCGCCAGCTCGACCCGCACATGGTCCGCGGCCGTGTGCACCGCGCTGCCCAGCACACGGGTCAGCTTCGCGACACCGGGGACCGCGGCCGCCGCCGTCCCGGCCGCGCCTTCCGGCTCCGCCCCGCGCACCGCGGCAGGCGCTGGGGCCGTCCGGTCAGGGACCGTGTCCAGCAGCTCCGTCACCTGTAGATCCACCTCGCCGACCACCAGGCCGAGCCGTTGCACGGCCGCCGTCAGCAGGACCGAGCGCAGGGCGGCCGCGGCGGCGGGCAGCGGCCGGTCGGCCGTCGCCGACATGGTCGCCTCGATCCGCAGCGGCCCGGGCGGCAGCGCGCTCGGCGGCGACGGCAGCGCCGGGTCCGGGGCCGCGTCCGGGTCAGCCACGGTGATCCGTACGTGCCCGAGCACCGGGCCGGTTTCCGATGCGCCCACCGAGCGCCGCAGCACCGAGATCACGGCCCGCTCTGCGATCCACGCACCGTCCGCCGGACCACCCAGCGGGAGCAGTCTGCCCAGGCCGAGCCTCTGCCGTACCGCCGCCGTCCACCCGTCGGCCCTGTGCGGGCTGTCAGCCGTCGTCATTGCCTCAGCCTGCCGCATCCACGGCGCGAGACGGGGCAAGCGCACTTAGTGTGGGCAAGGAAGTCCAACCCTGCCCCGAAGGGAAGAGTGGCGATGACCGACACCCCGCAGCGGAACCGGCCCGAGAACCCCGACAGTGCGACGGGGGACGACGCCAGGAAGAGTCCGCTGACCAAGCGCGGCGGAGGAGATCCCGCCACCCGCGGCCGTACCACCATCGCGGACGGTGTGGTCGAGAAGATCGCCGGTATGGCGGCGCGCGACGTGGTCGGTGTCCACGCGATGGGCAGCGGCCTGTCCCGTACCTTCGGCGCGGTGCGCGATCGGGTCCCCGGCGGCGGCAAATCGGTCACCCGCGGCGTCAAGGCGGAGGTCGGCGAGTCGCAGACCGCCCTCGACCTGGAGGTCGTCGTCGACTACGGCGTGTCGATCGCCGATGTCGCCCGCGACGTACGGGAGAACGTCATCGCGGCGGTCGAGCGGATGACGGGCCTCGAGGTCGTCGAGGTCAATATTGCGGTCAGCGATGTGAAGCTGCCCGACGAGGAGGAAGAGGACCGTTCCGAGCCACGTCTCCAGTAGGCCTCCGACCCGAGGCAGTTGAGGAGCGCACGATGAGCATGGCTGTGGTCGGCATGGTGGCCGGCATGGCACTCGCATTCGCCGGGTACTTCGGCGGATTCGGGGCCTTTCTGCTTGTCGCCGCATTGGGAGCGATCGGCTACGTCGCCGGTCGATTCCTGGACGGCGATCTGGAACCCGGCGACTTCTTCCGGAGTCGCGAGCGCGGCGACCGACGGCGGTGACGGCGTTGTCGGGGGTGCTCGGCCGGGTTCCTGCCTCGGAACGGGGCGAGACCCGGATCGCCGACCGGGTTGTCGCGAAGATCGCCGCACAGGCGGCGAAGGAGGCTGTCATCGAGCCGCCGCGGGAGGGTGCCTCGCCGCGCGCCACGGTCACGGTGCACCGTGACACCGCCCGGGTACGGGTCAGTCTGGAGCTCGGATATCCCACTGACATCGGCCGCCAGTGCGGTGCCGTGCGTCGGCACGTCATCGAACGGGTAAAGGCGTTGGCGGGGATGGAAGTGCCCGAAGTGGCCGTACAGGTCGAGCGTCTGCACCCCGCGGGAGCGAGCGCCGCGACACAGGGGAGGATCCGATGACGGAGCCCCAGGAGCCGGAGAACAGCACACGGCGCCCGCCCACCGGCGACCCCGTGGAACGCGGAGGCGGACTGGCTCTCGACCAGTCCGCCTCCGCCGCGGCGTACGACCCGGCGCCGGTGAAGGAGCGCAGCGGCGGCAGCGCCCGCCGCTTCTGGTCCGCGCGCCGCATCCCGGCCGGGCTCCTCGCGCTGGTGATCCTCGGCGGATCCGGCCTGCTGCTGTACGACGTGGCGGCGGTACGGGCCCATCACCCGGCCATGCACTGGCGCCGCGCGCTCGCCGACGACCTGGCGGAGCGGCCGCTGGACAATGTGTGGGTGGTGACCGGTGCCGCGCTCGCGATGGCGATCGGTGTGTGGCTGATCGTGCTCGCCGCCACGCCCGGTCTGCGCGACGTGCTGCCGATGCGCCGCGACCGTCCGGGGGTACGGGCCGGGCTCGACCGGACCGCCGCCGCCCTGGTCCTGCGCGACCGGGCCGTGGAGGTGTCCGGCGTGCAGTCGGTGCGGGTCCGGATGGGGCGGGCCAAGGTCGCGGTGCGTGCCGTGTCGCACTTCCGCGAACTCGACGACGTGCGGGCCGACCTGGACACCGTGCTGGGTGCGGGGATCGAGGAACTGGGCCTGGCGAAGCCGCCGAGCCTGTCCGTGTATGTCCGCCGTCCGGCGAAGAAGGGGTGACCGAGGTGCTCAGGACCGTCAACCGGGTACTGCTCGCACTGGCCGGGCTGGTGCTGATCTGCGGCGGCGGCGCGGTGCTCGCCGCCGGGCTCGGCCTTTCCGTGCCGCCCTGGTGGCCGTGGCACGGCAGGACCGATGTGCTGCTCAGCAGGGCCGACCGGGACCGCTGGCGGACCGACGGCTGGTGGTGGCCGACCGTCCTCGTGGTCCTCGCGGTCCTCGTCGTCCTCGCGTTGTGGTGGTTCCTCGCCCAGCTCCGCCGTGCCCGCCTCGCCGAGGTGCTGGTCGACAGCGGCGACGGCGAGGGGGCGCTGTTGCGCGGCCGGGCTCTGGAGGGCGTGCTCGCCGCGGAGGCGGGGACGCTGGACGGGGTGGCGCGCGCCCAGGTGATGCTGGTCGGCCGGCGCAGCACGCCGCAGGCTCGGATCCGACTGCTGATGGAACCGCACGCGGCACCGGATGAGGCTCTCGGCCGCCTCACGGACGAGGCCCTGGCTCACGCGAGGGAATCGGCGGGCCTGGCGGAACTGCCGGCGGAAGTACGGCTGAGGGCCGTCAAGCACCGTGCGGAACGGGTGAGTTGAGGGCGGGGGCGTCCGGCAGCGGCAGAATCGAGCCCGATGAGGGGCCTTCCCCTGCACTCCTGGCACGGGGAGGCCGAGGACTAGTGCCGCGACCGGCAAGGTTTGCCCGTCAAGGAGCGGCGGCCGGTGCGTGTGATCGCAAGGCGGCCGGAAGCCCTTGGGTGGGGTCTCCCCTGCTCGAACGAAGTTGAGAGCTTGGGGAAGGAGCTACCTGGGCTTTTAGCCAACGCCGCGAGCGCGCGTGCCGGGCGTCGCGACGGGGCAAACCTTGCCGGTCGCGGCACTAGAACGGCCGCCGGACGGCCCCGGTGACTCCGGTCCCGTCAGAACCCGTGCCGCGACCCGCCGTCCACCGGCACCATGATCCCCGTCAGATACGACGCCGCAGGCGACAGCAGGAACGCCGCCGTCCGCCCGAACTCCTCCGGCGTACCGTACCGGCGCAACGGAATCCGCGCCTCGGCCGCCGTGCGCGAAGCCTCCGCGTCGCCGGACAGCGCGTCCAGCTCCCGCACCCGGTCCGTGTCGATCCGGGACGGCAGCACGCCCACCACCCGGATGCCCCGTGGGCCGAGCTCGTCGGCCAGGGACTTGGCGAACCCGGCCAGGCCCGGACGCAGACCGTTAGAAATGGTCAGCCCGGCGATCGGCTCGTGGACCGAGCCGGAGAGCACGAAGCCGATGACCCCGCCCTCGCCGAGCGCCGCAGCCGCCGTGCGCGCCAGCCGTACCGCGCCCAGGAACACCGAGTCGAACGCTGACTGCCACTGCTCGTCCGTGTTGTCGGCGACGAATCCGGGCGCAGGTCCGCCGACGCTGATCAGGATGCCGTCGAGCCGCCCGAACCGCTCATGGGCGGCGTCCACCAGACGCCGCGCCGCGCCGGGCTCCCCGTTGTCGGCGGCCACGCCGACCACGTCCGGTCCCAGTTCGGCGGCGGCCGCCTCGGCCCGCTTCCCGTCCCGCCCGGTGATGATCACCTTCGCGCCGTCCGCCGCCAGCTCCCGCGCGGTGGCATGGCCAAGCCCCCGGGTCGCGCCGGTCACGATGTACACACGGTCCTTCAGCCCAAGATCCATGGGCCCTATCCTGCCGCGTCGGCTTCCAGCATGTCGCACCCGGCCAGAGCAATGGCGGTGCCCACCAGTCCGATGTGGCTGAACGCCTGCGGGAAGTTGCCCAGTTGCCGCCGTGCCACGGTGTCGTACTCCTCGGCGAGCAGCCCGACATCGTTGCGCAGCGCGAGGAGCCGCTCGAAGAGTTCCGTGGCTTCCTCGGTGCGCCCGGTCAGGCGCAACGCGTCCGCCAGCCAGAACGAGCACGCCAGGAACGCCCCTTCGCCGCCCGGCAGCCCGTCGATCGAGCCGCCGTCCGTGCTGTAGCGGCGGACCAGCCCGTTGCTGCCCAGTTCGGCCCGGACCGCGTCGACCGTTCCGACGATCCGCGGGTCGTGCGGCGGCAGGAAGCCGGTCCGGGCGATCAGCAGCGTCGCGGCGTCCAGCTCCCGGGAGCCGTACGACTGCGTGAAGGTGTTCCGCACCGGGTCGTACCCCTTCTCGCACACCTCCCGGTGCACGGCGTCGCGCATCGCCCGCCACCGGTCGGCGTCCCCGGCCAGCGACGGGTTGGACTCCAGGGTGCGCACCGCGCGGTCGGCGGCGACCCAGGCCATCACCTTCGAGTGCACGAAGTGGCGGCGCTGGCCGCGGATCTCCCACAGCCCCTCGTCCGGCTCGCGCCAGGCGGACTCCAGGAAGCCGAGCAGGCTGAGCTGCAGGCTCCAGGCGTGCGGTTGGTCGGCCATGCCCGCTTCACGCGCCAGTCGGAGCGAGTCGATGACCTCTCCGTACACATCGAGCTGCCGCTGCCGGACCGCCGCGTTGCCGATCCGGACCGGGCTGGAGTTCCCGTATCCGCGCAGCCACGGCAGCTCCGCCTCGGGCAGCCGTCGTTCGCCCGACAGGCCGTACATGATCTGCAGGTCGGCCGGGTCCCCGGCGACGGCACGCAGCAGCCAGTCCCGCCAGGCGGCGGCTTCCTCCAGATAGCCGGCCGAGATCAACGCGTTGAGCGCCAGGGTGGAGTCCCGCAGCCAGCAGAAGCGGTAGTCCCAGTTCCGTACGCCGCCGATCTCCTCCGGCAGCGAGGTGGTGGGGGCCGCCACGATGCCGCCGGTCGGCGCGAAGGTGAGCGCCTTGAGGGTGATCAGCGAGCGGATCACGGCCTCCCGGTACGGGCCCCGGTACTTGCAGCGGGCCGACCAATCGGCCCAGTCGGACAGGGTGTTCTTCAGCGCCTCGTGCGGATCGACGAGATCGGGGCGCGGCGAGTGCGAGGGATGCCAGGTCAGTACGAACGCCACCTGCTCGCCCGCGGAGACGGTGAACGACGAGCAGGTGGAGAACTCCTGGCCCCACGTTTTGACCGGCGGCTCGCTGCGCAGCCAGACCGAGTCGGGTCCGGCGACCGCCACCCGGTGGCCCCGCGCGCGGCGCACCCACGGCACGATGGAGCCGAAGTCGAAGCGCAGCCGGATCACGGAGGCCATGTCGACGGTGCCGCTGACCCCCTCGACGATCCGCATGACATCGGGTTCACGGTCGCGCTGCGGCATGAAGTCGATGACCTTGACGGTGCCGGTGCGGGTCTCCCAGAACGTCTCCAGGACGAGGGAGTCGCCCACGTAGCCGCGCCGGGTGCAGGCGTCCGCGCCCTTCGGAGCGATGCGCCAGTGGCCGTTGTCCTCGTCGCCGAGCAGGGCGGCGAAACAGGCGCCCGAGTCGAAGTGGGGCAGACAGAGCCAGTCCACAGAACCGTTCCTGCCGACCAGGGCGGCTGTCTGCAGATCGCCGATGAGGGCGTAGTCCTCGATGCGTGGGGTCACGTTCTGCCGTGTTCCCGCACCGGGGGTCCGCTAAGCAGCCGATGTCCCACAGGCGGCCACAGGCCCGACATCACCGGCTCGTGGACATGGCGGCGGGCCGTTGCCGGGCAGGGCTGCTCAGGCAGTCGCGGGCGCGGGCTTCTCCGGCTGTTCCGGCTCCGGATCGCCTGCTGCCCCGGCCTTGGCCGCGGCCTCCATCCGGTCGCGCTTCTCGCGCCGGGCCAGCACCGCGTATCCGGCAGGGACACCAGCGGCGAACAGCCACCACTGGACCGCGTACGCCATGTGCGGACCGATGGAGCTGTCGTCCGGCGCCTCGATCAGCTCCGGAACGTCGCCGGGCGGTTCGGGGGCGGTCTGCTCGATGTAGCCGCCGAGGACCGGCCGGGAGAGCGCCTTGGCCTGCTGGGCGCTGTTGATCAGCATCACCTGGCGGTCCGGCAGGTCCGACAGGTCCTTGATGCCGCTGGTGCCCGTCGTCTCGTCGGCCTTGAGCCGTCCCGTGACGGTCACCTCGCCCGTGGGCACGGCCGGGATGTCCGGGAAGGCGTGCTGATCGTCGGCGGTGGGGATCCAGCCCCGGTTGACCAGGACCGTACCGCCGCCCTTGAGGTCGAGCGGGATCAGTACGTGGAAGCCGACGCTGCCGTCGGTGGACGTCCGGCGGCGCACGACGACCTCGTGCTTCGTGTCGTACGTCCCCGTGGCCGTCACCGCACGCCAGTAGTCGGAGCGCGGGACCGTGTGACCCGGGGAGGTGAGCGTGGCGACCGGAACCGGCTTCGCCTTCAGGTTGTGCGAGATCAGGGAGTTCTGCGCCACCCGGTGCTCATGCCGGTGGAGCTGCCAGAAACCCAGCTCGACCATCGTGGGAATGAGGACGAGGGCGAGGAGGGCGAGGATCAGCCACTGCCGGGTCAACAGGAAGCGGTACACCCCACGACGGTACAACTGCGTCATGGGGTGCATCGCGGAGGGGGTGGCGGACGGTGTCACGCGGCCGGGGCTCAGACTCTGTCGACGATGCCCACCTTCCCCTCGGCGCGAGCGCAGTGCCCCCCGCAGAACCAGTGCCCGTCGACCTCGACACCCTGGCCGATGACCTGGACCCGGCAGTGCTCACAGATGGGTGCCATCCGGTGAATGGCGCAGGCGAAGCAGTCGAAGACATGCACTGCGCCCTGCGCGTGCACCTCGAACGACATGCTGTAGTCGTTTCCGCAAACCTCACAACGTGCCATGCGCCACAGGGTGGGACGCGGGGACGCCGGGCGGCGAGCGGCGGACGGGCGAGTCGCCCCCGGTTCACTCCGATGACGGCGTCGGCAGAGCAGCAGCCACGGGCGCCCCGGTCTTCGCCGGCGCCTCGGCCACATCTCTCAGCAGGTGGGTGAAGGCGCTCTCGTCCACGATCGGCGTGCCGAACGCCTTGGCCTTCACCGTCTTCGATGTCGCCGCGTCCGGGTCGTTGGTGACCAGCAGGCTGGTCAGCCGGGAGACGCCGGTCGCCACATGCAGCCCGGCCTCGACCGCCCGGTCCTCCAGCAGCTCACGGTCGATGGAGGTGTCCCCGGAGAACGCCACACGCATGCCCTGCATGAGCGGTTTGTCCTTGTCGTACCGCCCGGGGTTCGGATACGGGCAGGCGGACCGCTTCCGGGAAGGTCGCCAGCTGTTCTGGCTGCCGTACGAGGGCTGATAGCCGACCCTCGGGGTCACCGGGGAGTCCGACCACTCGGTCAGTGGACGGCACTCCAGCAGCGGCAGCCGCACCCCGTCGCGCGCGGCCGCATGCAGACTCGGCCGGAACGCCTCGGCCAGCACCCGGGCGTCGTCCAGCGCGTGGTGCGCACGCTGCTGCACGACTCCGAAATGCGCGGCCAGCGACTCCAGCTTGTGGTTGGGCAGCGGCAGCCGCAGCTCCTTGGAGAGTGCGATCGTGCAGAGCCGCTGCTCGACCGGGGCGACGACCGCCGCGCGGGCGTACTCCCGGGCCAGCATCGACCAGTCGAAGGCGGCGTTGTGCGCGACCAGGACCCGGCCCGCGAGACGCTCCGACAGGGCGGCGGAGACCTCCGGGAAGAGCGGGGCACCGTCCAGGACATCACTGGTCAGACCGTGAATCCAGACGGGGCCGGGGTCCCGCTCCGGGTTGACGAGGGTGTACCAGTGGTCCTCGACATTGCCCTGCGCGTCCAGCCGGTAGACGGCAGCGGAGATTATCCGGTCGTCGCGGGCGAGTCCGGTGGTCTCCACGTCGACGACCGCGTACCCCTGCGGGTAGGCGGTCGGCCACGGTGCTGCGGTCTGGCGGTCGTCGAGCATGGTCACAGAGAATACGGGCCGCTACTGACACTCCCCTATTCGGGAGCCTTCTGTTCGACCGGTCCGGCGTTGCGGCTCCTGGGGCGTGTTTGGAAAGTCCCGTCTGCCGGGCGGACGACGCTCCTTTCGAAACACGCCCTGGGGCGCGCAAAAGGGGGACCTGCACAAGGAACCGCCCGGCTGCATCGCCACCGAACCGGACGACCACGGCCTCGGACGTTCACGGGGCGGCCTGACCACCAAGCTGCACCTGGCGGTCGAGCAGGGACAGAAGTTCATGTCGATCGTGATCCCGGCCGGGCAGCGTGGCGACTTCCCGCAGTTCGAGCCCGTCCTGAAGTGGTCGTGACCAGCTGTCATACGAAACCGGCCAGGATGGCGCGTGAGCTTCAGGAATTCATCGCGGCTCGGTCGGACTCGCCGCGAAGAACGCAGAATTCATTGCCTTCGGGGTCGGCAAGGACTGCCCAGCCGGAGCCATCGGGATTCCGGTGATCGGTGACAAAGGTGGCACCGATCCCCAGCAGCCGTTCCACCTCCTGCTCACGCGAAGTCTCAGGGCGCACACACAGGTGGATGCGGTTCTTGATCTTCTTAGGCTCGGGCACCTGGTTGAAGTACAGCACCGGGCCCTCCGCCAGCAGCACCTGAGTCTCCCGATCACCCGGTTTGTCCTCCGGATGCAGTGGATGGCCAGTCACCCTGCTCCAGAACCGGGCCAGCCCGTAAGCATCCGCACAGTCAATCGCCACGCTCTGCACTACCGAAAACATGCGCGCCAGCCTTCCTGACTTCCACGATGGATGCCACCGAGTTGCCAACGCGGCGAGCGGGCGTGCCGGGCGGCGCGACGGGGCACAGCTTGCCGGGAGGGGCACTACGTCCCGCCTCCCGCCAGCAGCCCGTTCACCAGCGCCCGCACGGACGCCGTGAACAGCCGGTCCTGATCGGCGGGCCTGGCCAGCGCCCGGGCCAGCGCCGGGTCGTGCTCCGCGGAGGCCGCACCCCATAGTTCACCCTCACCGGGGGACTGTAGGGGGGAGCGTTCCCGGTTGCGTTCGACCAGCAGGAAGCCGACCGTCTGGAACTGCACCGCCCGCACCGCGTCGGCGGCCCGCGCCCCGCGCAGCCCCGCGGCGTGCACCTCGTGGACGAGCGTCTGCTGCGCGGGCAGGAACATCCGTTCCGTGAGCCCGCGTTCGTGGACCATCGCGATCAGATGGGGCCGGGCGCGCAGTTCGCGGCGCAGCCCCCGGGCGACCGACACGATCCTGGCCACCGGGGTCCGGCCGGTGGGGCGGATGGCACCCATCTCCTGGACGGTGCGTTCCACCAGGGCGTCGAGCAGCGACTCGCGATTGCCGACATGCCAGTAGATCGAGGTGACGGCCGTGCCCAGCTCGGCGGCCAGCTTGCGCATCGTGAGGGCCTCCGGGCCGTGCTGCCGCACCAGGGCGGCAGCGGCCTCCAGCACCTCTTCACGGGTCAGCGACGATCGCGGCACAGTGCTCCCAGCTTTCCGGACTCCGTTACGTGCACGTCTATTTACCCTTCATCCAGCCCGGTGTAACTGTGTTACAGAACCCGGCACGGACAACCGAGAAGGGTGGTACGTCCATGGCACGTGTACGGTACGGCGCGCGCACCGACGCCGAGATCGCGGCAGCCCGCACAGCCCGCTCCAGCCTCCCCGACATCTGGTCCACCGGTGTGGTCGCCGTCTGGGAGAGCGACCCCGACGCGGTGGCGGCCGTCCTCCCACCGCCTCTCAAACCCGCCGAACGCCCGCTCGTCCGCGCCAACATCAGCAAGGTCGATCTGCCCGGCTATCCGCTCGGCGCGGGCTCCGTCGCCGTCGCCGCCGTGCACGACGGGCATGAGGGCTGGTACCCGCTCGTCATGCCGATGACCCATGAGCGGGCGCTGATCGGCGGCCGCGAGGTCTTCGGCGAACCGAAGAAGCTGGGCGAGGTGACCGTCGAGCGCGACGGACTCGTCGTCCGGGCCGCGCTCGTCCGGCACGGCATCGCGTTCGTCGAGGTGCGCGGCGCGGTCGCCGAACAGCTGCCGCTGCCCGAACCGGCGGAGAAGCTCGACTTCTACTTCAAGTTCCTGCCCGCCGTGGACGGCGAGGGCTTCGACGCCGATCCCGTCCTCATCCACTGCACCCGCCACGAGAGGGTCCGCAAGCTGGAGCGGCTCTCCGGCGACGTGGTGCTGCGCGAGTCGGTGTACGACCCGGTCGCCGACCTTCCCGTACGCCGGCTGATCGATCTGACCCTCGGCGAGAAGACCAGCGACCAGCAGGGCAGGGCCGTCGAACGGGTGAGCGCCGAGGCGCTGCTGCCGTACATCCACCAGCGCTACGACGACCCGCAGCAGATCCACGACGGTCCGCCGCAGGGGAGCGTCCGATGAGGCTGGAGCAGGGGCAGGTCGCCGTCGTCACCGGGGCGGCGAGCGGCATCGGGCTCGCCATGGCCCGCAGGTTCGCGGCCGAGGGGCTGAACGTCGTCCTCGCCGATGTGGAGGAGAGCGCGCTCGACAAGGCGGCGGGCGAGCTCCGCGAGGACGGTGCGCGGGTGCTGGCCCGGGTGGTCGACGTCAGCGAGCGGGACTCCGTGCAGGCGCTCGCCGACGACGCGTACGACACCTTCGGCTCCGTCCATGTGCTGTGCAACAACGCGGGAGTCGGCTCCGGCGCCGAGGGCCGGATGTGGGAGCACGAGCCGAACGACTGGAAGTGGGCGTTCGCGGTCAATGTGTGGGGCGTTTTCCACGGCATCCAGGCCTTTGTGCCCCGGATGATCGAGGGAGGCGAGCCGGGCCGCGTTGTCAACACGTCCTCCGGCGACGGCGGGATCGCACCCCTGCCGACCGCCTCCGTGTACGCGGTCACCAAGTCCGCCGTCGTCACCATGACCGAGTCCCTGTACGCGCATCTGAAGGCGGAGGGCGCGGTGGTCGGCGCCTCGGTGCTCTTCCCCGGCCCGCACATGCTCCGTACCGGACTGTGGGAGTCGCACCGCAACCGGCCCGAGCGGTACGCCAAGGAGCGGCCGCGCCGGACCCCGTACCGCAGCCTCGACCAGTGGGAGTCAGCCATGCGGGCGGCGGGCCACGAGGTCGAGTTCACACCCGTGGAGGAGGTCGCGGGGGCCGTCGTGGACGGGATCCGCGCCGACCGATTCTGGATGCTGCCGCCGAGCGAGCACAGCGACCGGCAGATCCGCGCCAGGTCGCAGTCGATGCTCGACCGGGCGAATCCGTCGTACCTGGAGAGCTTCATACTCGACTGAGGGGCGAGCGATGACCGACCCGTATCTGATCATCTCCTCCGACTGCCACGCCGGGCTGCCCACCGAGGAGTACCGGCCCTATCTGGACGCCCGCTTCCACCGGGAGTTCGACGACTTCCTCGCCGGGCGGGAGCGCCGGCGCGAGGAGATGACCCGCCTCGGCGTACGCAACGAAGCCTTCGCCGACAAGTGGTTCCACGACAACGAGGAAGGTTTGAGGGGAGGTTGGGACGCCACCAGGCGTCTCAAGGAGCTGGACGGAGACGGGGTGGCGGCCGAGGTCGTCTTCCCCGACGCGGACGCCGTCGACAGCCGGACCGCCGCCCCGTTCGGCGTCGGCCTCGGCCTCTCCGGCGACCAGGACCCGGAACTCGGCATGGCAGGCGCGCAGGCCCACAACCGCTGGCTCGCCGAATTCGTCGCACAGAACCCCGAACGGCACTGCGGTGTCGCCCTGTTGCCCGTCACCGGCGACGTCGACCGGGTCGTTGCCGAGATCCACCGTGCGAAGGAGTCCGGGCTCGGGGCGCTGATGATCCCCGCCATGTGGGTGGACAAGGCCCCGTACCACGACCGTCGTTACGACCCTGTGTGGGCGGCCGCCGCCGAAACGGGGATGCCGGTCGTCACCCACTCCGGCGCGGCCCCGCGCCACGAGTACGGCGACCACCTCGGCATCTACGTCTCCGAGGTCACCTGGTGGCCGTCCCGACCGCTCTGGTTCCTGCTCTGGTCGGGCGCCTTCGAGCGCCACCCGGGGCTGAGGTTCGGCGTCGCCGAGTCCGGCTGCTGGTGGCTGCCGAACCTCCTCTGGTTCATGGACCGGCTCTACCTCGGCGCCCACGGCGGAAAGAAACTCTCACCGTTCGCCGAACTGAAGCGGCCCCCGCATGAGTACCTGGACCGCCAGGTCTTCATCTGCGCCACCAACACCAAGCGCCGCGAGCTCGCCCAGCGGTACGAGATCGGCGTCGACAACATCCTGTGGGGCAGCGACTTCCCGCACCCCGAAGGCACCTGGCCGAACACCGCGAACTGGCTGCGCACCACCTTCCACGACATACCGGTCGCCGAGACCCGCAGGATGCTGGGCCTCGCCGCCGCTGAGGTCTTCGGCTTCGACACGGCGAAGCTCGCGCCGATCGCCCGGCGCATCGGCCCGACCCCCGACGACCTCGGCCAGCCCGCGGACCAGGCAGCGGTCGAAGCGTCCTGGGCGCGTTCGCGCGAGGCCGGCCGGCACTGGCTGACGGACCACGACTTCCCGGTCCTGGGGGTTCGGTGATGGGCCGGCACATGGACCGCTACACGGTCATCTCCGCCGACTGCCACGCGGGCGCCGACCTCCTCGACTACAAGCCGTACCTGGAGAAGAGGTACCACGACGACTTCGACGCCTGGGCGGCCGACTATGTCAATCCGTACGAGGACCTCCTCGCCGACACCGCCGACCGTAACTGGAACTCCGGGCGCCGCCTCGCCGAACTGGCGGCGGACGGCATCGTCGCGGAGGTCGTCTTCCCCAACACGATTCCGCCGTTCTTCCCCTCCGCCTCCCTGATGGCCCCCGCACCCTCACCGGTGGAGTTCGAACAGCGCTGGGCGGGCCTGCGCGCCCACAACCGCTGGCTCGCCGAATTCTGCGCCGACGCGCCCGGCCGGCGGGCGGGTGTCGCGCAGATCCTCCTGGGCGACCCGGCGGAGGCGGTCCGCGAGGTCCGCCGCACCAGGGAGGCGGGGCTCACCGGCGGCATCCTGCTGCCCGGCACCCCGCCCGGCTGCGGCATCCCGGAGCTGTACTCCCAGGTGTACGACCCGCTCTGGGCGGTCTGCGAGGAGCTGGACGTACCGGTGAACCATCACGGAGGGTCGGCCTCCCCGCCGCTCGGAGACGAGCCGGCGGCCCGCGCCGTCTTCATGGTGGAGACGACGTGGTTCTCCCACCGCGCACTGTGGCATCTGATCTTCGGCGGGGCATTCCGCCGCCACCCCGGGCTGAAACTGGTCCTCACCGAACAGGGCTCGGGCTGGATCCCGGGCGTCGTCGAGATGCTCGACTACTACCACGGCCGTTTGGTCGCGGCGGCCGGCCGGGCAGCAACCGCAGAGTCCAAGTTCGGTGCGGGGCTTGCCGCTTCGATGGGGGCGAGCCCCGGCGAGGTCTGGCGCGACAACTGCTTCGTCGGCGCCAGCTTCATGCGTCCCCACGAGGTGCCGCTGCGCGACCGGATCGGCCTCGACAAGATCATGTGGGGCAGCGACTACCCGCACGACGAGGGCACCGCCCCCTACTCGCGGGAGGGCCTGCGGATCGCGTACGCCGGACTCCCGCCCGACGAGATCGCGGCGATGGTGGGCGGCAACGCGGCCCGCGTCTACGGTTTCGACCTGGTCGCGCTCGACCGTATCGCCGCAACCGTCGGCCCGACGGTCGAGGAGATCGCCGAGCCCCTCACGGAGGTCCCGGCCGATGCGACCAGTCCGGCCTTCGCGCCGGGCGGGTCGGTCCGCGTCTGGTGACGGGGCGGGGTGAGAGCATCCCCGGGTGACGGTTACCCAGGCGCATGACGAGTCGCACGGCAACGGCCTGGGCGCGCGGCTGAACTGGCTGCGCGCCGCGGTCCTCGGAGCCAACGACGGCGTGGTCTCCACCGCGGGCCTGGTCGTCGGTGTCGCCGGAGCCACCGACGACCGCGGCGCCCTGCTGACAGCGGGCCTGGCCGGGCTGCTGGCCGGTTCGATGTCGATGGCGGCGGGCGAATACGTGTCGGTCTCCACCCAGCGCGACTCTGAGCAGGCTGCGCTGGCCACGGAGAAACGGGAGCTGAAGGAGACCCCGGAGGCGGAACTCGTCGAACTGACCGGCCTGTTGGAGGGCAAGGGCCTCAGTCACGAAGTTGCTCGCGAGGCCGCCCTCCAGCTCACCGACCGCGACGCGCTGCGTGCCCACGCGGAAGTCGAGCTGGGCATCAACCCGGACGTCCTGACGAACCCCTGGCACGCGGCGGGCGCCAGCTTCCTGGCGTTCACGGTGGGCGCACTGCTGCCCCTGCTGGCGATCGTGCTGCCGCCGTCGTCGGTACGCCTCATCGTCACGGTCCTGGCGGTCCTGGCCGCGCTGGCGCTCACGGGGTGGTGGAGCGCACGGCTGGGCGACGCGGCGGTGGGGCGCGCGGTACTGCGGAACATGGGTGGGGGAGCGGTGGCGATGGCGGTGACCTATGGGGCGGGGGCGTTGCTGGGGGCGGTGGGGGTCTAGTGGGCAACTCGGTTGCGAAGGGGCAGGTCACCTGGGCGAAGATGCCGCATGAGCAGAGAGACGGATGAGGTACGCGAAGCCATCGCGGGCGAGCTGCGACTGATGGACCCGGACGTGCGCACGTCACGGTCGCAGGCCCGGCAGCTGCTGGATCCGGACTTCGTGGAGGTAGGCGCCTCGGGCCGGCGGTGGACGTACGAGGACATGCTGGCCGAGCTGCCCGAGTTGGACGGTGCGGCAGGGCGAGGCCCGCGCTACGAGCCGTCGGACATGACCGGTGTCCTGCTGGCACCCGGGCTGGTGCATCTCACCTACGAGACCGTGATCGGTGGAAACCGGGCACGACGGAGCTCCCTCTGGCGCAGGCGGAGCGCGAGCGCGACGTGGCAGATGTACTACCACCAGGCCACACCGATCCCGCCCGAGGGCACATGAGCGGAATCGTGCGACGGTCTTGTTGGCAGAAGGTGCCAAAGGTTGCTGACATCGCGTCTCACATACTTGTTGGTAACTACGTCTAGTCCCGGACCGACCGGCAGCTCTACGGTGCTTGCATGGAGCCGAACCTCCCCGATGTCGTGCTGTGGTCCATACCGGCCTTTGTCCTGCTCACCGTTGTCGAAATGGTCAGCCACCGCATCCACCCCGACGAGGACGCCGCCGGGTACGAGACCAAGGACGCCGTCACCAGCGTCACCATGGGGCTCGGCAGCCTCGTCTTCGACCTGCTGTGGAAAGTGCCCATCGTGGCGATCTACACCGCGGTCTACGAGCTGACCCCGCTCCGTGTCCCCGTCCTGTGGTGGACGGTCCTGCTGATGCTGCTCGCGCAGGACTTCCTCTACTACTGGTCCCACCGCGGCCACCACGTCATCCGGATTCTCTGGGCCTGCCATGTGGTCCATCACTCCAGCCGGAAGTTCAACCTCACCACCGCGCTGCGCCAGCCCTGGACCTCGCTGACCGTCTGGCCGTTCTATGTGCCGCTCATCGCGTGCGGGGTCCATCCGGCGGCGCTGGCGTTCTGCTCCTCGGCCAATCTCGTCTACCAGTTCTGGGTCCACACCGAACGGATCGACAAGCTGCCCCGGCCCTTCGAGTACGTACTGAACACGCCCTCCCACCACCGGGTGCACCACGCGTCCCAGGGCGGCTATCTCGACCGGAACTTCGGCGGCATCCTGATCCTGTGGGACCGGCTCTTCGGTTCATTCACCGCCGAGACCGAGCGGCCGGTCTACGGGCTCACCAAAAACATCGCCACCTACAACCCGCTGCGCGTCGCGACGCACGAGTACGCCGCGATCGCCCGGGACGTACGGGCGGCAGGCGGCTGGCGCGAGCGGGCCGGGCGAGTCTTCCGCGGGCCGGGGTGGCAGCCGGCGCCCGAGGTCTCCGCCGTCGCCGTCCCCGCACCCGGTCGCACCGGATGAGCGCCGCCACGGCCGCTGATCCGCGGGCACGCCTCGTACGCCCCCTGCTCATCGCCTTCCTCGTCGCCTCCGCCGTCGATCTCTTCGGCCTCCTCGCCGATGCCGGCATCGCCCACCTCGTCGCCAAGCCGCTGCTCATGCCGCTGCTCGCCGGGTACGCCGCCGCCCGCCGCGGCCCCCGGCTGCTGATCGCCGCGCTGCTCTTCGGCTGGGGCGGCGACACATTCCTGCTGGCGGACGCCGACGCCGCCTTCCTTATCGGTATGGGCTCCTTCGCCGCAGGTCATGTCTGCTATCTCTGGCTCTTCGGGCGCGCCCGGAGTTCCGTGCCGCTCGGCGTCGCGTACGCGGTCGTCCTGGCCGGCTTCCTCGTCCTGCTCTGGGGCGGGCTGCCCGCGGACCTGAGGATCCCGATGGCCGGGTACAGCCTGCTGCTCACCGCGATGGCCTACCGGTCCAGTACCTTCGGCCGGTACGCGGCCGTCGGCGGGGCGCTCTTCCTGCTCTCCGACGCGCTGATCGCCACCGGCATCGCCGACCTGCCCCAGCTGCCGGCCCCCGACTTCTGGATCATGCTCACCTACATCGCGGCGCAGTTCCTGCTGACCGTCGGAGCGCTTGCACCGGGTGCGAAATGGGCCGCTGTCGCCCCTGGGGCGTACCGTGAGCGGAGTATCAGCATCTGAGATCAGCAAGGACCCGCCCATGCGCGCCACCGTCATCCACGCCCCCCACGACATACGCGTGCAGGAGGTGCCGGACCCGACGATCCAGCAGCCCACCGATGTGGTGCTGCGGGTCCTGCGGGCCTGTATCTGCGGCAGCGACCTGTGGGCGTACCGTGGCGAGTCCGCCCGGCAGCCCGGCCAGCGGATCGGCCACGAGTTCCTCGGGATCGTCGAGGAGGCGGGCTCGGAGGTCGCTGGATTCGCGGTCGGCGACCTGGTCGTCGCCCCCTTCGTCTGGTCCGACGGCACCTGCGAGTACTGCGCCGAGGGCCTGATGACGTCCTGCCCGCAGGGCGGCTTCTGGGGCTCGGTCGGCTCCGACGGCGGCCAGGGCGAGGCCGTCCGCGTCCCGTTCGCCGACGGCACACTGGTCAAGCTCCCGGCCGCCGCCGCGTCCGACGACCGGCTGCTCACGGCGCTCCTGGCCCTGTCCGACGTGCTCGGTACCGGCCACCACGCGGCCGTCGGCGCAGGCGTGAAGCCCGGCTCCACGGTCGCGGTCGTCGGTGACGGGGCGGTCGGTCTGTGCGGCGTCATGGCCGCCAAGCGGCTCGGCGCCGAGCGGATCATCACGCTGGGCCGCCACCAGACGCGTACGGACATCGCCCGCGGCTTCGGCGCCACGGACGTCGTCGCCGAGCGCGGCGAGGCGGCCGTCGCCGCCGTACGGGAACTGACCGGCGGCGCGGGCGCGCATGCCGTGATCGAGGCCGTCGGCACGGAGCAGTCGATGCGTACGGCCGTCGGGATCACCCGCGACGGCGGCTCGATCGGCTACGTCGGCGTGCCGCACGGCAGCGGCACCGGGCTGGACCTCGGCGTCATGTTCGACCGGAACATCGCCCTGCGCGGCGGCGTCGCCCCCGTGCGTGCGTACATTCCGGAACTGCTCCCCGACGTCCTGTCCGGCACGATCGACCCGTCGCCCGTCTTCGACCTCGCCATCGGCCTCGACGAGGTCCCCGCCGGCTACCGGGCGATGGACGAGCGTACGGCGCTGAAGGTTCTCATCAAGCCGTAGCGGACCCCGGCATCGACCGGGGCGGGCCCGGCGCACGAGACATGTCCGCCGGGCCCGTCCCGGTCAGTGGGTGCCGCTGGTGGCAGCCGCGGTGACACTCCACACCGGGGAATCCGCGCCCAGCCGGCCCGGCGGGCGCGACCAGTCCGCCGGGCCGCCCGCGAAGGAAACCGGCGGCAGGGCGTACCGCAGGCGTCCCATCTCGCTGTCCGTGATGCCGAGGTACTTCTCCGGGTCGTACGTCTCCGCGGCGCCGTCGGCCGACTGCTCCGACAGGCCTGTGCACAACCAGTGCGCCGTCTGCCCGAGCGCCAGTCGCAGCAGACGCGAGCCGCCGTCGTCGTGCTGCTCGGACAGCGCCCGCAGCACCCCCGCCGCCAGCAGGTACCCGGTGCCGTGGTCGAGGGCCTGTGCCGGCAGCGCGCCCGGTGCTCCCGCGCTTCCCTCCAGCGTCGCGATGCCGGTGGCCACCTGCACCAGGCTGTCGAAGCCGCGCCGCTCGTGCCACGGCCCGTACCGGCCCCACGCGGACACCTGCGCGAGGACCAGACCGGGACGGCGCACGGCGAGCGCCTCCGGAGTCAGGCCGTACGCCTCCAGCGCGCCCGGCCGGTATCCGGTCACCAGTACATCGGCGTCGGCGAGCAGTTCCTCGAACGTCGCCCGCCCGGCCCGGTCGCGCAGGTCCAGGGAGACCGACCGCTTGCCGAATCCGGTGTCGTTGTGGGCGTCCTGACTCTCCGGCAGTTGCGGCGCGTCGATCCGCAGCACGTCCGCGCCCAGCAGCGCCAGCGTGCGGGTGGCGACCGGACCGGCGAGCACCCTCGTCAGGTCCAGGACCCGGAGCCCGGCGGCGGGCAGCAGCGGCGAACCCGACAGCGGGGAGAGGCGGCGCGGCGCCACCGGCCCCGGCCCCTCGGTCCGTTCGAGCGTGAGCAGCGGGCGTGCGGCGATCGCGGCGCCCTGCTCGTGCGCCGCCCACTCCTCGGGGGTGCGCAGCGCGACGGCCAGACCGCCCGCGGTGTACACCGTCTCCTCGATCTCCACCGACCGGCGCTCGGCGAGCACGGCCGCCACCGTGTCCACCCCGGTGTCGTCGGGCAGACCGAGCGCGGTGAGCAACCGGGAGCGGTGGTGCGGGTAGTTGGCGTGGGTGCGGACCCAGCCGTCGGCCGTCCGCCAGAACCGGGACAGCGGGGCGAACGTCGTCGGTGCGCGCCCGTCGATCCGCAGATGCCGCTCGCTGAGGAACGCCGTGCCCACCGCCCCGTCGTCGATCCGGACCTGCGGTACGGGACCGGCGCCGCCCCGCGTGCGGCGCGCGGCGAGTTCGGCGGCGGCCAGCGAACAGACCGCGACAGTGGAGCGGGCCAGCTCCAGGACGGGCAGCCGCGCGGGCAGCGCACCGGTGGGTCCACCGAATCCGATACGGCCAAGAAGCGCGGGGTCACCGCCGAGAGCGGCCCAGGCCTGCTCCGTACCGGAACTCTGTACGTGTGTCATGTCCGCACTATGGCACTGAGTGCCACCTGGCGGAAGCAGGGGCCGGGGACGCCCGGCCCTTGCCGCTCGTTACGCCTGCCGACTACGTGCCGGCTACGACGACGGGGCCGGACGGGAAGTGCTTCCCGTCCGGCCCCGGTCGCGCAGAGGTGCGGAGCCGACTACTTGACGGCGTTCAGGGCATTGACGATGCCGTGACCGTAGTAGCCGTTCACCTGGCTGTCGCCCTTGCAGGTCGTCGCGTCGATCAGCTGACCGGCCGAGTTGTAGACCTTGGACGGGCAACCCGGGTTGACGGCCTGGGCCTTCAGCATCTCCTGCAGCTGCTCGGGCGTGGCCTTCGGGTGCGTGCTCTTCAGCAGGGCGGCGACGCCCGCGACATGCGGGGTGGCCATCGAGGTGCCCTGCTTGTAGCCGTACTGGCCGTTCACAACCGTCGAGAGCACACGGCCGTTGGCGTCCGGCGTGGCCGGGATCTGCCACTTGTCGCCGCCGGGGGCGGACACGTCAGCGACGCCCAGACCGAAGCTGGAGTAGTACGACTTGAAGCCCTTGACGCCGGTCGCGGACACCGTGACGACGCCCGGCAGCTGGGTCGGGATGTCGAAGCACTTGTGCGGGTCCACGGTGCGCGGTCCCGAGGTGGTGTCGTTCGGGCTCGACGTGTCGAGGATCTCGTGCGACGCCAGGTCGTAGTTCTCGTTGCCCGCCGCGGCGACATTGAGGACGCCCTTGCGCTCGGCGTACTTCGTGGCGCGGGTGAGGGCGTCGAGCAGAGCCTTCTGGTCCGGGTCGTCCTGGCAGTTGAAGTACCAGGGGTCGACGTAGTAGCTGTTGTTGGTGACCTCGATGCCGTGCTCGGCGGCCCAGACGAAGCCGCAGACGACCGCCTCGGTGTAGAAGAAGCCGATGCCGGGCTCACTGACCTTGATGCCGGCCACCTTGACACCGGGGGCGACACCGGTGACGCCGATGCCGTTGCGGGCGGCGGCGATCGTACCGGCGACGTGCGTGCCGTGGTCACTGCCGTTGGGGTAAGGGCGCCAGGCACCCTCGGAGTTGTCCGCCACGCCGCCGACACAGTTGGCCGACTGCTCCTTGGAGAAGTTCGCCTTGAGGTCGACGTGGGTGTCGTCGACACCTGTGTCGATCACGCCGACGGTGACCGAGGGGCTGCCGTCATTGATCTTGCTGGCCTCGTCGGCCTGGATGGCGCGCATGTCCCACTGGTTGGGCTCCAGCGGCTCCTGGCCCGGGCCCGCGGCCGCGGCGGCCTTGGCGGCCTCCTCGGCGGTCAGCAGCTCGGTGCTGCCCTCCTCGGTCGTGGCGACGGACTGGAGCGGGGCGGTGCGGGTGGCACCGGCCGACTCGACACCCGGGGTCTTGCGAATGGTCTTCGCGAAGTCGGGGTTCGAGGAGTGGACGACGATCACGCCTATACGGTCGTACGACGTCACGATCGTCCCGCCGGCCTCGGCTATCGCTCGGCGCACCACGCCCGTGCTGTGTACGGGGGTGGTGTTGACGACGTACGACAGCTTCGGGCCGTCCGTCGAGACCGCCGCCGTGGGCAGTCCGTCCGACGGGGCGGCGGAGGCGGCACTCATCGGCAGGAAGCCGAGCGAGGCAGTGAGGGCCAATCCAACGGGCAGCGTCAGTGCGCGGGTCCGCCTGGATCCCAGATGCGCCATGGGGTCTCCACATCATCCGTGTCAGCCGGCCGGACACGAGGCGTGTCCGGACGTGTGCATGAACGGTGAAGTTATCGCTGATCATCCTGCACATCAATGAATTGACGACATTCAGTTCGAAGTGTGCTGCCGATCGGGCGAAGTGGAGGAGCAGTAACGCGCGGTGAACCGCTTCGCCGCGCCCCCCGTGCCGTTGTCAGGGGAGTCGCACCACCAACCCCCCGACATCGAGGTTCCGTTGTGAAACCCACCACCCCCACCACCGCACCCGCGTCGCGAGGAGAATCCGTGGCTACCGATGCATCGCCGCCCAAAGCCGGTCCGGACACCGGCCCCGCCCAGCCCACGACAGAACGGTTCGTCGAGGTCCAGGAGAGCCCGGAGTTCGCCGAACTGCGCCACGCGCACCGCTCGTTCGCCTTCCCGCTGACCATCGCGTTCGTGCTCTGGTACCTGCTCTACGTGTTGCTGTCGAACTACGCCGGCGGCTTCATGGGCACCAAGGTGTACAGCAACATCAACGTGGCCTTCGTGTTCGGTCTCGCCCAGTTCGCCACCACCTTCCTCATCGCCTGGTTCTACGCGCGGCACGCCGCGACGAAGCTCGACCCGAAGGCCGAGGCCATCAAGTCCCGTATGGAGGCCGACGCATGAGCGCCGCGTACCACTCGCACCCCGTGATCCAGCTCGCCGCCTCGTCCACCGCCGAGCACCGGCCGCTGATCATCACGCTGTTCGCGGTCTTCGTCGCCGCGACCCTGGGCATCACCGTCTGGGCCGGCCGGCAGACCAGGAGCGCCTCCGACTTCTACGCGGGCGGCCGCCAGTTCACCGCCTTCCAGAACGGGCTCGCGGTCTCCGGCGACTACATGTCCGCCGCCTCGTTCCTCGGTATCGCCGGCGCCATCGCCCTCTTCGGCTACGACGGCTTCCTCTACTCGATCGGCTTCCTCGTCGCCTGGCTGGTGGCCCTGCTGCTGGTCGCGGAACCGCTGCGCAACTCCGGCCGCTACACGATGGGTGACGTCCTCGCCTACCGGATGCGGCAGCGCCCGGTCCGTACCGCCGCGGGCGCCTCCACCATCGTCGTCTCGATCTTCTACCTGCTGGCGCAGATGGCGGGCGCGGGCGTGCTCGTCTCGCTGCTCCTCGGCATCACCAGCGACGCCGGAAAGATCCTCATCGTCGCCCTGGTCGGCGTCCTGATGATCGTGTACGTCACCATCGGCGGCATGAAGGGCACCACCTGGGTACAGATGGTCAAGGCCGTCCTGCTCATCGCCGGTGCCCTCCTGATGACCTTCCTGGTGCTGCTCAAGTTCGACTTCAACATCTCCGACCTGCTGGGCACGGCCGCCGAGAAGAGCGGCCACGGAGCGGCGTTCCTGGAGCCCGGCCTCAAGTACGGCGCCACCGGCACCTCGAAGCTGGACTTCCTCTCCCTCGGCATCGCCCTGGTCCTCGGCACCGCCGGACTCCCGCACATCCTGATCCGCTTCTACACCGTGCCGACCGCCAAGGCCGCCCGTAAGTCGGTGAACTGGGCCATCGGCATCATCGGCGCGTTCTACCTGATGACGATCGCGCTCGGGTTCGGCGCCGCGGCGCTCATCGGCCCGGACGAGATCAGGGCGAAGAACCCGGCCGGCAACGCCGCGGCTCCGCAACTCGCCGAATACCTCGGCGGGGTCGGCACGACGGGCGGAGCGGTGCTGCTCGCCGTGATCTCGGCCGTCGCCTTCGCCACGATCCTTGCCGTCGTCGCGGGCCTCACCCTCGCCTCCTCGTCCTCCTTCGCCCACGACATCTACGCCAACGTCATCCGCAAGGGGAAGGCCACCGAGAAGGAGGAGATGCGGGCCGCCCGCTGGGCCACCGTCCTCATCGGCGCGGTCGCGATCATCCTGGGCGCCTTCGCCCGCGACATGAACGTCGCCGGCCTGGTGGCTCTCGCCTTCGCGGTAGCCGCCTCCGCCAACCTCCCGACCCTTCTCTACAGCCTCTTCTGGAAGCGGTTCACCACCCAGGGTGCCCTCTGGTCGATCTACGGCGGTCTGGCCTGCTCCGTGATCCTGGTGCTGTTCTCGCCGGTCGTCTCCGGCAACGCGAAGACATCGATGTTCAAGGGCGTCGACTTCGCCTGGTTCCCGCTGGAGAACCCCGGCCTGATCTCCATCCCGCTGGGCTTCCTGCTCGGCTGGCTCGGCTCCCTCCTCTCGAAGGAGGAGCCGGACAAGGGCAAGTACGCCGAGCTGGAGGTCAAGTCCCTCACCGGTGTCGGCGCCCACTGACGAGAAGGAACGAGACCGACCGTTCGAGCCCCGCACCACGCTGTTCCCGCGGCCGCGTCGTAGAGTCCTACGACGCGGCCGCGCCGCACCTCGTGGCAATCGGGCCACCTGCGTGTCGCAGGTCTCGCGTAGTCTCGAAGAAGTCAGATCCACAACCGGGATCCACCGGGGGAGGGGGCCCACCATGCTCATCGACACCTACGGCCGGGTCGCCACCGACCTGCGCGTCTCGCTGACCGACCGCTGTAACCTCCGGTGCACCTACTGCATGCCCGAAGAGGGACTGCAATGGCTGGCCAAGCCGGACCTGCTGAGCGACGACGAGATCGTCCGGCTCGTCCGTATCGCCGTCACCCAGCTGGGGATCACGGAAGTCCGCTTCACCGGCGGCGAGCCGCTGCTGCGCCCCGGCCTCGTCTCCATCGTCGAGCAGTGCGCGGCGCTGACCCCCCGCCCCGAGATGTCCCTGACCACCAACGGCATCGGACTGAAGCGCACGGCAGCCGCCCTCAGGGCCGCCGGACTGGACCGGGTCAACGTCTCCCTGGACACCCTGCGCCCCGACGTCTTCAAGACCCTCACCCGCCGCGACCGCCACCACGACGTGCTGGCAGGCCTCGAAGCCGCCCACGACGCGGGCCTCACCCCGGTCAAGGTCAACACCGTGCTGATGCCGGGGCTCAATGAGGACGAGGCCCCCGACCTGCTCGCCTGGGCCGTGGAGCACGGATACGAGCTCCGTTTCATCGAGCAGATGCCGCTCGACGCCCAGCACGGCTGGAAGCGCGACGACATGATCACGGCAGACGACATCCTCGCCTCGCTGCGCACCCGCTTCGCCCTCACCGCCGAGGGAGAGGACGAGCGCGGCTCCGCCCCCGCCGAGCGCTGGCTCGTCGACGGCGGACCCCACCGGGTCGGCGTCATCGCCTCCGTCACCCGCCCGTTCTGCCGGGCCTGCGACCGCACCCGGCTCACCGCCGACGGCCAAGTGCGGACCTGCCTGTTCGCCCGCGAGGAGACCGATCTGCGCGGCGCGCTGCGGTCCGATGCCCCGGACGAGGAGATCGCCCGGCTCTGGCGTGTCGCGATGTGGGGGAAAAAGGCCGGATCCGGTCTGGACGACCCGTCGTTCCTGCAGCCCGACCGCCCGATGTCGGCGATCGGCGGCTAGGGCGGGTTTCGAAAGCCCCGCCTGCCAGGCGACGCTACTTTCGAAACACGCCCTAGCCCCGCCGCAGCGGCGAACGGTCCTCAGCGCCCCTCGGTAGAGGACTCCCACTCCGCCAGTGTCATGACATCCTTCAGGAAACCTCGAACCCCCAGGAACGAGGAGAGATGCTCCCGGTGCTCGTCGCAGGCCAGCCAGGTCTTACGGCGCTCGGGGGTGTGCAGCTTCGGATTGTTCCAGGCCAGCACCCATACGGCTGCCGTACGGCAGCCCTTGGCGGAACAGATCGGTGCGGTGGCAGCGCTCTCGGCGGCATGTTCGGGGGAGTTCACGGACTCAACCCTAGGGCCCTGCGAGAGCCGGAGAAAAAGCGACGCCGAGCAGCCACGGGGGGAGCTGCCCGGCGTCGGTCTGTCGCTCCGACGGGGGATGCGGAGCGCGTAGGCAGTATGTCACGCGGACCGGGGTGCGGTGCACTGAACTGCACGATTGGTCTGAGCTTTTCTTGAGGCCACAGGTGTGCTGTGCGCTCAACTGTGCTCATGCGGTTCCGCCCCATCGCGGGCCCGGTCGGCCGCCGGTCCGGATTTTGCGGGACCGGCCACCGGGGCGGCATCGAGCATCGGCCGCGCGGGCGGCAGAACGAAGGTCGAGGGCAGCGAAGGGGGCGTTTCCCGGCCCGCGTTGGCGATGACGACGGCGACGTACGGAAGCAGGGCACCCAGGACGAGCGCCACGATGGCCACAGGCCGCTCGATGTTCCACAGCACTGCGGCCAAGATCACCGAGACCGTCCGTACGGACATCGAAATCACATAGCGGCGCTGCCTGCCACGCACATCGTCCGCGAGGCTCTGCCGCGCTCCCGTGATCCGGAAGACCTCCGCCCCGCTCTGCTTCCACATCACGTTCCACCACCCTTCCCCGGGCTCTCCGCGAGCCGCTCCCACGGTACGCCCGGTCTCCGACGGGTTCGAGACCGGGGCACGCCGTATTCACGCACAACCGCCCCCCGTGGCACGGACGGACCCGTCCGGCATGCGGAGCACCACCGATGGGCTGAGACTGGGCGCACATGCGCGACAGCGCGCCGCGTGAGGAGGCGACATGGGCTGGTTGTGGGCAATCATCGTGGGTCTGGTCCTCGGTGTGATCGCCAGGGCGATCCTGCCGGGCAAGCAGAACATCCCACTCTGGCTGACGACCGTTTTCGGCATCATCGGCAGCGTCCTCGGTAATACCGTCGCGACCTGGATCGGCGTCAATGAAACCAAGGGCATCGACTGGACGCGCCACCTGCTGCAGCTGATCGGCGCCGTGGTCGTCGTCGGTGTCGGCGACATGCTCTGGACATCGATGCGCGGCACCAGACAGAAGGCCTGATCCGGCACGCGTACAGCGCACTGCGGCCGGGCACGCATCTCGCGTGCCCGGCCGCAGTGCGCGTCCGTTTCCGGTCAGCCGGCGATGACCTCGATGGCCGCGAGGTTCTTCTTGCCCCGGCGCAGCACCAGCCAGCGCCCGTGCAGCAGTTCCTCACGGGCCGGTGCGGCCTCGCCGTCCGCGACCTTGACGTTGTTCACGTAGGCCCCGCCCTCCTTGACCGTGCGGCGGGCTCCCGACTTGCTCGGCGCCAGCCCGACCTCCACCAGGAGGTCCACCAGCGGGCCGAGCTCGGTGACCTGCGCGTGCGGCACCTCGGAGAGCGCGGCGCTCAGCGTCGCCTCGTCCAGCTCGCCCAGCTCACCCTGGCCGAAGAGTGCCTTCGACGCCGCGACGACCGCCGCGCACTGCTCGGCGCCGTGCACCAGCGTCGTCAGCTCCTCCGCCAACGCGCGCTGCGCCGTCCGGGCCTGCGGGCGCTCCTGGGTGAGCTGCTCCAGCTCCTCCAGCTCGGTACGGCTCTTGAAGCTGAGGATCCGCATGTACGGCGAGATGTCCCGGTCGTCCACGTTCAGCCAGAACTGGTAGAACGCGTACGGCGTCGTCATCTCCGGGTCCAGCCAGACGGCCCCGCTCTCGGACTTGCCGAACTTGGTCCCGTCCGACTTCACCATCAGCGGGGTGGCCAGCGCGTGCACCTCGGCGCCCGGCTCCAGGCGGTGGATCAGGTCGATACCCGCGGTGAGGTTGCCCCACTGGTCGCTGCCGCCCTGCTGCAGCGTGCAGCCGTGCCGCCGGTACAGCTCCAGGAAGTCCATGCCCTGCAGCAGCTGGTAGCTGAACTCCGTGTAGCTGATGCCCTCCTGCGACTCCAGCCGGCGGGCGACCGAGTCCTTGGTGAGCATCTTGTTGACCCGGAAGTGCTTGCCGATGTCCCGCAGGAACTCGATCGCGGACATGCCCGCGGTCCAGTCCAGGTTGTTGACCATGACCGCCGCGTTCTCGCCCTCGAAGGACAGGAACGGCTCGATCTGGGACCGCAGCCGCGACACCCAGTTGGCGACCGTCTCCGGGTCGTTCAGCGTGCGCTCGGCGGTCGGCCTCGGGTCACCGATCTGACCGGTGGCCCCGCCCACCAGGGGGAGCGGCCGCAGCCCGGCCTGCTGGAGCCGGCGCATGGTGAGCACCTGCACCAGATGGCCGACGTGCAGACTCGCCGCGGTGGGGTCGAAGCCGCAATAGAACGTGACGGGACCGTCCGCGAGCGCCTTACGCAATGCGTCCTCGTCAGTGGACTGGGCGAACAGCCCGCGCCACTTCAGCTCGTCGACGATGTCCGTCACGGTCGTTTCTCTCCTTGCACGGTTTCGATTGATTCCGCGGCCAGTCTATGGCGGTCACACGCCGAGGCTGACCGAGCTCATGTTGAAGTCCGGGATCCGCAGCGCCGGCATCGCGGCCCGGGTGAACCAGTCGCCCCACTCGCGCGGCAGCGTCTTCTCGGTGCGGCCGGCCTCGGAAGCCCGGGAGAGCAGGTCGACGGGCGACTCGTTGAACCGGAAGTTGTTCACCTCGCCGACCACCTCGCCGTCCTCCACGAGATACACCCCGTCGCGGGTCAGCCCGGTCAGCAGCAGCGTCGCAGGGTCGACCTCCCGGATGTACCAGAGGCAGGTCAGCAGCAGGGCTCGGCCGGTCGTCGCCGCGACCATCTCGTCGAGCGACCGCTCACCGCCGCCGTCGAGCACCAGGTTGTCGATCGCGGGGGCGACCGGCAGCCCGGTGAGCCCCGCCGTGTGCCGGGTGGTGGTCAGACGGTCCAGCCGGCCGTCGCGGATCCAGTCGGTCCTCGACAGCGGCAGACCGTTGTCGAAGACCGAAGCACCGTCGCCCGATGCATGGGCGATCACGAACGGCGCCGACTCGAGCCCCGGCGCGTTCGGGTCGCTGCGCAGCGTGAGCGGCAGCTCGGACAGCCTCTCGCCGAGCCGGGTGCCGCCACCCGGCTTCGAGAAGACCGTTCGGCCCTCGGCGGCATCCCGGGCCGTCGACGACCACAGCTGATAGATCAGAAGATCGGCCACGGCGGTCGGCGGCAGCAGCGTCTCGTACCGCCCGGCGGGCAGCTCGATACGGCGCTCCGCCCAACCGAGCCGCTGCGCCAGCTCCGCGTCCAGCTCGGCCGGGTCGACGTCCTTGAAGTCCCTGGTGGCACGGCCCGCCCACGCGGAACGCGACCGGTCGGGCGACTTGGCGTTCAGCTCCAGCGTGCCGTTCGGCTGGTCGTGACGCAGCCGCAGCCCCGTCGATGTGCCCAGATACGTCGAGGTCAGCTGGTGGTGCGCGAAGCCGTACAGCTCACGGCCACCGGCCCGGGCGCGGGCGAAGGCGTCACCGAGCGACGGCGCGAACTCCGCGAACACGTCGGAACCCGTCTCGGCCGGCGCGTCCGTGAAATCGGGCGATGACGGCACATCGGTGATCAGCGGCTGCGCGTCCTCCGCCGGACCTGCGCCACGCGCGGCCGCCTCGGCGGCCCGCACCAGCGGCTCCAGGTCCTCGGCGGTGACGGCGGACCGCGACACGACTCCGGACGCGGCCCCCTCGGCGCCGTCGACGGTCGCGATGACCGTCAGGGTCCGCCCCCGGGTCACCCCGTTCGTGGTGAGCGCGTTGCCCGCCCAGCGCAGATTGGCGGAGGACTCCTCGTCGGCGATGACGACACAGCCGTCGGCGGTGGCCAGTTCGAGCGCGCGCTCGACGATCTCGTACGGCTTGCTGATGCGGCTCATCGGCCCGCCTCCTGCGTCGTGTTGAGACTGTGCTGCCCCGGGGGACGACCCCCGGACCCCCGGCCGAATCCGTGGTGACTGCTCATCGGCCCGCCTCCTGCGTCGTGTTGAGACTGTGCTGCCCCGGGGGACGACCCCCGGACCCCCGGCCGAATCCGTGGTGACTGCTCATCGGCCCGCCTCCTGCGTCGTGTTGAGGATGTTCACGCCTCGGAAGAGGGCGGAGGGGCAGCCGTGCGAGACGGCCGCGACCTGACCCGGCTGGGCCTTGCCGCAGTTGAAGGCGCCGCCCAGGACGTACGTCTGCGGGCCGCCGACCTTCTCCATCGAGCCCCAGAAGTCCGTCGTCGTCGCCTGGTACGCGACGTCGCGCAGCTGCCCGGCCAGCTTGCCGTTCTCGATGCGGAAGAACCGTTGCGCGGTGAACTGGAAGTTGTAGCGCTGCATGTCGATCGACCAGGACCGGTCGCCGACCACATAGATGCCGCGCTCCACCCCGCCGATCAGATCCTCGGTGGACAGGCCGCCCGGGTCCGGCTGCAACGACACGTTCGCCATCCGCTGCACGGGGACATGGCTCGGTGAGTCCGCGTACGCGCACCCGTTGGACCGGCCGAGACCCGTCAGTTTCGCGATCCGCCGGTCGAGCTGGTAGCCGACCAGCGTCCCGTCCTTGATCAAGCCCCAGGACTGGCTCTCGACACCCTCGTCGTCGTACCCGATGGTCGCGAGTCCGTGCTCGGCGGTCCGGTCGCCCGTCACGTTCATCACGGGGGAGCCGTACGTCAGCTTGCCCAGCTGGTCGAAGGTGGCGAACGAGGTCCCGGCGTACGCCGCCTCGTACCCCAGCGCCCGGTCCAGCTCGGTGGCATGGCCGATCGACTCATGGATCGTCAGCCAGAGATTCGACGGGTCGACCACCAGGTCGTACGTCCCCGCCTCGACGCTCGGAGCCCGCATCTTCTCCGCGAGCAGCCCCGGGATCCGCTCCAGCTCGGAATCCCAGTCCCAGCCGGTTCCGGTGAGGTACTCCCAGCCGCGCCCCACCGGAGGGGCGATGGTCCGCATCGAGTCGAACTCACCCGTCGTGCCGTCCACGGCGACCGCGGTGAACTGCGGGTGCAGCCGCACCCGCTGCTGGGTGGTGACGGTGCCGGCCGTATCCGCGTAGAACTTGTTCTCGTGGACGGTCATCAGCGAGGCGTCCACGTGCGCGACGCCCTCGGCGCCCAGGAGCCGGCTGCTCCACTCGGCGAGCAGCCCCGCCTTCTCCTCGTCCGGTACGGAGAACGGGTCGATCTCGTACGCCGACACCCAGGTCCGCTCACCGTGCACCGGCTCGTCCGCCAGCTCCACGCGCTCGTCCGAGCCCGCCGCCGCGATCACCTTCGCCGAGAGCTTCGCCATGGCGACCGCCTGGGACGCCACCTTCGCCGCGGCGTCCATGGTCAGATCCACCCCGGACGCGAACCCCCACGCCCCGCCGTGCACCACCCGCACCGCGTACCCGAGATCCGTGGTGTCCGAGGTCCCGGAGGGCCGAGCGTCCCGCAGCCGCCAGGAGGCGCTGCGCACCCGCTCGAAACGGAAGTCCGCATGCGTGGCGCCCAGCGCGCGGGCCCGGGCGAGCGCCGCGTCGGCGAGGGCCCGCAGCGGCAGGGCCAGAAACCCCTGATCGATGGCATGGGCCATGTGCGGCCTCCCCTTTTCGCTCACGTCGTTGAATCCACCAGACGGAAGTGAAGCACGGCCGTACGCCTCTCGCCGGGGAATTCGGCGTGGGTGCGAGACGAGGACTCCTCGCAGGTTCGGAGTGCTCGCGGCTGGGCTCGGATTCGCTCACATCATTCGGACGGCGCCGACGACATCGCCCAGCTCGTCGTGCGGGAGCCGGTCGGGAACGCCGTCCGGGCGGGCGGGGATCATGTGCCCCGGCGTCTCCGGGGCCCCGAGATCCCTCGATGCCATCCATGTCGCGCGTGCGCTCGTCATCGGCGGAGCCTTTGCTCCCTGATCACGTACGACAAGCGGATACTGGAGACGGCGAGGGAAGAGGACCTGTCCGTGCACGCGCCCGGAATGGTGGAATGAGGCCGGGCCGCTGCCGACTGTAGGAACCCCACAGTGCCTCGTGGAAGCCACTGTCAGGGGCCGAGTCCTTGGAGAGCGCCCGGTACCGATAGGTTTTCGAGGTACCAGACCGCTATGGAAAGGGTGATCCGTTGAGCCGCTCGGTTCTCGTCACCGGAGGAAACCGGGGCATCGGCCTCGCCATCGCCCGCGCTTTCGCCGACAACGGCGACAAGGTCGCGATCACGTACCGCTCGGGCGAGCCGCCCCAGGTCCTCACCGAAGCGGGGGTCCTGGCCGTCCGGTGCGACATCACCGACGCCGAGCAGGTGGAGCAGGCATACAAGGAGATCGAGGAGAAGCACGGTCCGGTCGAGGTGCTGGTCGCCAACGCCGGTATCACCAAGGACCAGTTGCTGATGCGGATGTCCGAGGAGGACTTCACGTCCGTACTCGACACCAACCTCACCGGCACCTTCCGGGTCGTCAAGCGTGCCAACCGCGGCATGCTGCGCGCCAAGAAGGGCCGTGTCGTCCTCATCTCCTCCGTCGTCGGCCTTCTCGGCTCGGCAGGGCAGGCCAACTACGCCGCGTCCAAGGCCGGCCTGGTCGGCTTCGCCCGGTCGCTGGCGCGTGAGCTCGGCTCGCGGAACATCACTTTCAACGTCGTCGCGCCCGGTTTTGTCGACACCGACATGACTCAGGCGCTCACCGAGGAGCAGCGCAAGGGCATCGTCGCCCAGGTGCCGCTGGCCCGTTACGCGCAGCCCGAGGAGATCGCCGCCGCAGTGCGCTTCCTCGCCTCCGACGACGCGTCGTACATCACTGGAGCCGTCATCCCCGTTGACGGCGGATTGGGCATGGGTCACTGACCACCATGATCGGAATTCTCGACGGCAAGCGCATCCTCATCACCGGTGTGCTGATGGAGTCGTCCATCGCTTTCCACACCGCCAAGGTGGCCCAGGAGCAGGGTGCCGAAGTCATCCTGACGGCCTTCCCCCGGCCCACGCTGACGGAGCGCATCGCCAAGAAGCTGCCCAAGCCCGCCAAGGTCATCGAGCTGGACGTGACCAACACCGAGCACCTGGACCGGCTCGAAGGCCTGGTCCGTGAGGAGCTCGGTTCGCTGGACGGCGTCGTCCACTCCATCGGCTTCGCGCCGCAGGACGCGCTCGGCGGCAACTTCCTGAACACCCCGTTCGAGTCGGTCTCGACCGCGATGCACGTCTCGGCGTTCTCGCTGAAGTCGCTCGCCATGGCCTGCAAGCCGCTGATGAGCGAGGGCGGCTCGATCGTCGGCCTCACCTTCGACGCACAGTTCGCCTGGCCGCAGTACGACTGGATGGGCCCGGCCAAGGCGGCGCTGGAGGCCACCTCCCGCTACCTCGCCCGCGACCTGGGCAAGGACAACATCCGCTGCAACCTGATCTCCGCCGGGCCGATCGGCTCGATGGCCGCCAAGTCCATCCCGGGCTTCTCGGAGCTCGCGGACGTGTGGAACACCCGCTCCCCGCTGTCCTGGAACATGGCCGACCCGGAGCCGGCCGGACGCGGCGTCGTCGCCCTGCTCTCGGACTTCTTCCCGAAGACCACGGGCGAGATCATCCACGTCGACGGTGGCGTGCACATGATGGGTGCCTGACCTCGTACGACCCGGCACGAACCGGCCGCGTACCACCTCCGAGCGGGTGGTGCGCGGCCGGCGTGCGTCTGCGCCCGGTTCCCCCCCGCTCAAGTCGAAAAGACGGTCGATGCACCACAGAATGTGGAGGAACCGGACTTTTGGTCAGGCTGCGGAGGTGATCGCTGTGCGCCCCACACGTCGCCGAACCTGGGCCCTGCTGGCGACCTCGGCCGTCGCCGTCGCAGTTGCCGCCCCCATCGGCATATCCGTCGTGGGGCGGGTGGGTGCCGGAGCGTCCGCACCAGCCGGCCCCACCCCGGACCCCTCCGGCGCCGAATGCCGTACGACGGTCCAGGGCTCCCAGGTGGTCGCCTACTGCCACAACCCGTACCCCTCCATCGACCGGGTGCAGCTGCACACCGAATGCGGCCGCTGGTGGGACATCGACGCGGACGGCATACCCGTCGACGTCGCTCCCGGACAGACGGTGCGGCTCGACGACCGCTGCTGGAAGGAAGTCGCCTCCGCCTGGGTCACCCACCGCCGAATGTAGATCACCCTTCGGGGTCATCTCCGTTCCACCAGACAGCTCAGTGCGTGGCTCGCCGCCTCGGCGGCCGCGGTCTCCGCGTCACCTGCCCGGATCGCCTCGACCAGTCGCCCATGGTCCATATGGTTCTCCGGCCGCAGTTCGTGCCCGACATCGACCCGCAGATAGTCGCGCAGCAGATCCCCCAGATCGGCATAGAGAGCCGTCAGTACGTCATTGTGCGAGGCGGCGACCACGGCCAGATGCAGCGTGGCATCCGCTGCCACGAACGCCTCCGCGTCTCCTGCGGCCCAGGTCTCCTCGCGGCGTACCAGGAGCGCGTCCAGCTGCTTCAGATCCCGCTCGGTGCGCCGGACGGCCGCCAGCCGGGCCGCGGACGACTCCAGTGTCGAGCGCAGCTCGGCGACATGGCGCGGGTCGGCGGAGGCGAAACGGCGGTGCATCACCCCGGCCAGTTCGCTGGTGGCGACGACATAGGTGCCTGACCCCTGACGGATGTCCAGCAGCCCGTTGTGCGCGAGCGCGCGCACCGCCTCGCGGACGGTGTTGCGGGCCACCCCCAGCTGCTCGACCAGCTCGGGTTCGGTCGGAATCCGCGAACCGACGGGCCACTCGCCCGAGGTGATCTGATTCCTCAGCTGGGCAATCACCTGGTCGGCGAGTGCCGAACGTCGCGGAGACGTCAGCGCCATGATGCTCCTTGCTCGGTTCCCTGGGTCTGCGGATTCTCGGGTCTGCGGGTTTCCCGAAGGTTCCCGAAGCTTCTCAGACGATTGGACAATCAATCATCCCATGATTCTATGATGGGCCCCATGTCCGACGACGAGACCCAGCGCCAGCGCCTGACCCTGAACAGGCACACCACCGCGGCGAACATTCCCCTGGACGCCCCGGCTCGGCCGGCCACCACAGGTCCCGCCCCCTGGCTCCTCCGCCTGGTCGCCGTCGGCCTCGTCCTCACCGCGCTCAATCTCCGCCCCGCCATCACCAGCCTCGGCGCCCTCCTCGAAGAGGTACGGGACGGGCTGCACATGAGCGGCAGCGTGGCCGGTGTCCTCACCTCCGTACCGCCGCTCTGCTTCGCCGTCTTCGGCATCATGGCGCCGCGCCTCGCCCGTCGCTTCGGCCCCGGCGCGGTCGTCTGCGCCGGCATGGCCGCCATCACGGCCGGACTGCTGATCCGGCCCCTCGTCGGTTCCACGGCCGGTTTTCTCGCCGCCAGCGCCCTCGCGCTCATGGGCATCGCCGTCAGCAATGTCCTGATGCCGGTGATCGTCAAGCGCTGGTTCCCGGACCGGGTCGGCTCCATGACCGGGCTCTACTCCATGGCGCTGGCCCTCGGCACCTCAGTCGCCGCGGCCGTCACCGTGCCCATGACCGATGCGCTCGGCGGCAGTTGGAAGGCCGGTCTGGGGATCTGGGCCGTGCTCGGAGCGGCGGCGATCCTGCCCTGGATCCCGCTGGTACGGGACCGGCACGGCACCCGGGGGCAGCCTGCCGGCCGGCAGCACCAGGACGCCCCTGCCCTGCGGATCACCCGCTCCCGCACCGCTTGGGCCCTCGCCTGCTTCTTCGGCCTCCAGGCCACGGCCGCGTACATCACCATGGGCTGGATGCCGCAGATCTTCCGCGACGCAGGGGTCTCCGCCGGTACGGCGGGGGTGCTGCTCGCCGTGACCATGGCCATGGGCGTGCCGCTCGCCTTCGTCATCCCGCGGGCCGCCGCCCGGATGCGGAACCAGGGCCCGATCGTCGTCGTGCTCGGCACCTGCGGCCTCATCGGCTACGCCGGTCTCTACCTCGCACCGGCGGGCGGCGCCTGGGCCTGGGCGCTCCTCCTCGGCATAGCCAACTGTGCCTTCCCGCTGGCCCTCACCATGATCGGCATGCGGTCCCGGAGCGGCGCCGGAGTGGTCCGGCTGTCGGCGTTCGCCCAGTCCACCGGCTATCTGATCTCGATCCCCGGCCCGCTGCTGGTCGGCGTGCTCTACCAGCACAGCGGCGGGTGGGGGCTGCCGATCGCGCTGATGGCGGGCCTCATGGTGCCGCAGATGGCGGCGGGAATTCTTGCCGGGCGGGACCGGACGATCGAGGACGAAAGCTGAGATGCGAGACTGGTCCCATGCCAGTGCTCGAGCCGAATCCCCAGAACGGCCAGAAGAAACTTCTCCTCGTGCTCGGAGTCATGCTCCTGATCACGGTGATCATCGGAGTGATCGCTTCGATCGCCTCTCCCTGACACCTGCCCGAGGGCCACGCCCCGATGCCTCCGCCGGGGACGGTGGGGCTAGCACCACCATCCCCTAGGGGGACAGGGCCAGGGTGAAGTGGGTGGATCACCGGATGGGACGGGCGCCGTCGGATCCGTAGGTTTCAGGTATCAGAACCGATGACCCACGGAGGCGGACATGTCGGCCCCTACGTACACCCGATCCCCGCGCCCCGCGTCGGCCGGCGTCGAGGTCCGGCTGCCGTGGTGGGCCATCGCGCTCCCCTCGGTGGCGTTCGCCTCCCTTCTGCTGATGATGGTGGGATCCGGCCAGGCACACGCGGCGACGGACGACCCGGCGATCGGTCAGTTGCTTCAGCGAATCGTGGATCTGCTGGCACGCTGAGGACGTGCACCCGCGGCGGGGGAGCCCCTCAACTCCCTGCGACGGGCGGAACATTTCATGCGAAGCTGAGGTGTATGAGCGTCGATACACCTCGCAGGATCGTCCTTCTCAGACACGCAAAGGCGGAATGGTCGCAGGACTCCGACCATGAGCGGCCGCTCGCGGAGCGTGGCCGTAAGGATGCGCCGGTGGCAGGCCGCAAACTCGTCGATTCCGGCATCGTCGTCGATCTGGCCCTCTGCTCGACCGCCGCCAGGACGCGCGAGACCTGGAAGCTGGCGGTGCACGAGATGCCACAGCGTCCCAGGACCGTGTACGAGGAGCGGCTCTACGAGGCCTCGCTCGGCGAGCTGATCGCCCTGCTCAACGAGACCCCCGACGAGGTCCGGAACCTGCTCCTCATCGGCCACAACCCCGGGATGCACGCTCTCGCCGACGCCCTGTCCTCATCGGCGGAGGGCAACACCCTGGCCCGGATGACCCGCGGCGGATTCCCGACCGCCGCGTTCGCCGTCGTCGAGTTCTCCGGTTCCTGGAAGGGCGTGGAGCACGGCGTGGGCAAGTTGATCGAGTACTGGACGCCGAACGACTGATCGCGACGTCGTACGCGGATGGGCCCGGCACGGGTGAGGTGCCGGGCCCATCCGCGTACACGGAGCGGTGGATCGGTCAGACGAGACCGTCGGCCGCCTCGACCTCTTCACGGGTGATGCCGAGCAGATACAACACGGTGTCCAGGAACGGCACGTTCACCGCGGTGTGCGCCGCCTCGCGGACGACCGGCTTGGCGTTGAAGGCGACCCCGAGACCGGCCGTGTTCAGCATGTCCAGGTCATTCGCTCCGTCACCGATCGCGACGGTCTGCGCCAGCGGCACCCCGGCCTGCTCGGCGAAACTGCGCAGCAGCCGGGCCTTGCCCGCCCGGTCCACGACGTCGCCGACGACCCGTCCGGTGAGCTTGCCGTCGACCACTTCCAGAGTGTTGGCAGAGGCGAAGTCGAGCCCGAGCCGTTCCTTCAGGTCGTCCGTGACCTGGGTGAACCCGCCGGAGACGACGCCCACTTGATAGCCGAGCCGCTTCAGCGTGCGGATCAGCGTGCGCGCACCGGGGGTCAGTCGCACCTCGGCGCGCACCTTCTCCACCACCGATACATCGAGCCCCGCCAGCAGCGCCACCCGCGCGTGCAGCGACTGTTCGAAGTCGAGCTCGCCACGCATCGCCTGCTCGGTCACCTCGGCGACCTTGTCCTCGCATCCTGCGTGCGCCGCGAACAGCTCGATGACCTCGTCCTGGATCAGCGTCGAGTCGACATCCATGACGACCAGCCGCTGCGCCCGGCGGCTCAGCCCGGCGGACACGACCGCCACATCGACGCCGATGCCGGCGGCCTCGGTCGCCAGCGCGGTCCGCAGCTCCGCGGTTCCGGTGCCGGACACGGCGAACTCGACGGCCGTGACCGGGTACTTCGCCAGCCGGAAGATCCGGTCGATGTTGCCGCCGGTCGACGTGATCGTGGCCGCTATGGCGGCGGTCGACTCGGCGGTCAGCGGGTGTCCGAGCACCGTCACATGGGAGCGCCCGGATCCACGCGGCCGGTTGTCACCGGTACCGGAGATGATCTCGGCCTGCAGCTTCAGCGATTCGGCCCAGCTGTGCACGGTCGCCCGCAGGTCGCCCTCGGTGGTACCGCCCGCGGTGGGGGTGGTGATGAGTGCGCACAGAACGATGCGGCCACGGGTGACGACCTGCTCGATGTCGACGACATCGACCGCATAGGCGGCGAGCGTGTCGAAGAGCCCGGCGGTGATTCCTGGACGATCCTTCCCGAAGATCTTCACGAGAAGGGTGGGGGTGTCGGTGCCCTGACGGGACTCAGGGGCCTCAGAGGGCTCGGGAGACGGGGAGGACTGAGGGGACTGAGATGCGCTCATGGTGTTCCCACCGTATCGGTCCCCCTTATGCCCTCGAACCCCCGTCCCGCGGACCGGACAGCGGAAACGGTCCCCGGCCGATCGGCCCGGCCCCTGTCCACGGCGGGAGTGAGCAGCCCCGCACGGTGCGTGTTCGATGCGGTGGGAGCTCCTCTTGAGACCGACCGGCACACTGAGGGGTGGGGGAAGGAGCGGGGCTGGGTGCGTGCAGCTGCAAGGCGGAGGATTGAGCCACGGCGGAGCCATGGTGATGGACGACAACGCGGCAGATGTGCGTACCCAGCCCCGCGACGCCGCCTCCCACGTGCCGGTCGGTCTGAGCCCGCCCGGCGGTCCCGCATGTCCTCAAGGCGGGATGATGCGGCGCCCGGTCCGGTGGGCGCCGTCGGGCCGCACGCGCTCCCGGGTCCGTCCGGCCGTCGCGGACCGTGCGGTCAGCCGGCCTCCGGCGGCCGGCCGGACGGCGGCAACCCATCCACGTCCCCAGGCCCTGGCCCGGGCCCCGGTGGCGGCACGGCCGGTCGTACGGGCGGACCGATCGGCCCCACCACTGTCGGCGCACCGTGAATCCCGTCCCTCGCCGGATCCGGATACGGACGCAGATATGGATTGGTCTCGTCGTGCGACGGCCGGTACACCGGCGACGGCGTGTACGGTCCGGGCCCCCCACCGTCACCGCTGCCTCCGCCTCCGCCGGTCGGCTCTGCCTCCGACGGAACCGCCCCCGCCATCCAGGCCACCGCCGCCCCCACCGCACCCGCGCCCGCACCCCACACCGCACCCAGCAGGGCAGCCGTCCCCGTCTGCCCGTGCAGCTCGATTCCGGCGCCGAAGGTGTCGAAGCCCAGCACCGAAAGCGACGCATCCGCGGACACCTGCGTCAGCCACACCAGGAGCGCCAGTGCCGACGCCGTTACGCCTGCGAGCCGCACGGCACACCGTCCCACGAACCCGGCCGCGGTCAGCTCCCCCCGGGGCGTGCGGGTCGCGGCCAGCACCCCCGCGTACAGCATCATCACCACGGCGGCGACCGCCAACAGCCAGACCCGGCCGTCCAGCCCGGCCAGCCGCCCGACCGTCACCGGCTCGTCGGCGGACACCCGTAACAGCTCGTCCAGCGGGTCGGGCAGCACCTTGGCCAGCTCACCGGTCGCCCGACCGTCCCACGGCACGAAGAGGCCGAGCGGCACCGCGAGCCACGCCCCGTTCGGCGCCCCCAGCAGCGCGGCACCCGCGATCCGTTTCGGGTGGGCGTCGCCGATCGCCGCGTACGCCGCGGCCGCGCACCCGGCAACCACCGCGACGAGCAGCACCGACACGACCGCGGAAGCCGCAGGCCGCACCGTCCGGTCCACCCATGCCAGCGCGGACGGCAACGGGGTGCGGCGCGAGGCGAGCAGGGCGATGACCAGCACTCCGAGAACCCAACACGCCCCACCCGCAAGGGAGCTGGACGAGTCGACGGTGAACCCGACCCGCGCCTGCGCCCGTGCGAGATCCGCCAGCCGGTCCGGCAACAGACCGCTCAGATCACCGAGCCCACCGGGCAGACCGCCGCCTCCCGCCCCTGGCACCCCGGCCGGGCCCAGCGCCCCGCCATCGATCGTCGCGACATCGTGACCCACCCAGGCGAGCCCGCCGAGCACGGCGACGAACATGACCGCCACCATCCCCGCACGGACCGCGAGTTCGGCACCGGAGAGGACCGCTCCCACCCCGCGCAGCGACCGCAGGAAGAAGAGGGAGAGCAGCAGTGCACCGACCAGTCCCACCCCGAGCGGTGTGACGGCGAGAGCGGTGTGCGCCTCGGCGTCGTCCAGCCCGAACGCCTCGACATTGCCGGACGGAGAGACCGATCCGCCCGCTCCCAGCACCACGACGGCCGCCGTCATCGGTCCCAGCGCCCCGGCCGAGTCGGCCCCGAGCAGATGCAGCCCGAGGGCCGCCGTCCCCGCCATCCCGGCCATCGCCCAGCTGACCGAGGCGACGGACGCCAACACCACGTCCCCCCACGGGACACGCCCCGTACTGCCGCCGCTCCCGTGTGCGTACCCCGCCATCCGGCCCCCCTCAATCAGTGCCGAGATGACCTGAGTTGACCTGGTCACTCATGATCCGTACGCACTCGTGGGCACTTACTACTCTCCGAGCCTGTTTCTGCCTTGTCAACGGTGCGTCGCAGCAGGTCTCGATTCGGCCTTGACCTCGCCCGACTTTCGTAGCGGTGACTGCTCCTGGAATAGTTCCCCACGATGTTCAGCATCCCTGGACTCCCTGTGATGGGGGTCACTCGGGGGACAACTAGTGGGGCGCGGAGTGCCGGAACTCGTACTGGAATTGAATGGAAGGACCTGGACGCTCGATCCGTCCAGGCCATACACCCTCGGTCGCGATCCACAGGGCGACCTGACGATCGACGACGCCAGGGTTTCGTGGCGGCATGCCACGATCAGCTGGGCGGGCCGGAGTTGGTTCATCGAGGACCACGGTTCCACCAACGGCACCTATGTCCAGGGCCGGCGAATCCACCAGATGGAAATCGGGCCGGGCTCGGCCGTGCACCTGGGCAACGCCACTGACGGACCGAGGCTGAGCTTCAGCGGCGCCGCCGCGGCCGCCGATGTGTACAGCGGTCAGGGCGCGGGCGCACAGCAGGCCCCCGTTCAGCAGCCCCAGCAGGGCGGCGCGGGCCGGCCGGGCCAGCAGCAGGACCCCTCAGCGCTCCAGCAGCAGGCCTGGCAGCAGCAGGGCGCGCCGCAGCAGCCTCATGTCCCGCACCAGCAGGGCGCGGCCAGGCCGCCCGTCGCGGGCGGACCCGGTGGTGCCGCGGGGGCTCCGCCGGTCTACGGAGACCGCAGTCCGACGACGTTCCACCAGGTGGCCCTGGGCAGGGTCATGCGCATCGGTCGTGCGCTGGAGAACGAACTCGTCGTCTCCGACCTCCAGGTCTCGCGCCACCACGCCGAGTTCCACGCGACACCCGACGGCCGCTTCGAGATCCGCGATCTCGGTTCCCACAACGGCACGTACGTCAACGGCCAGCCGCTCCAGAAGTCCGGCTCCGCGCTGATCGGCCCGAGCGACATCGTCGGTGTCGGTCACTCGACCTTCCGCGTGGTCGGCGACCGGCTGGAAGAGTTCGTCGACACCGGTGAGGTCTCCTTCTCCGCCCGCCACCTCACGGTGACGGTCGACGGCGGGAAGCAGATCCTCAAGGACGTCTCGTTCGGTGCCCCGGAGAAGTCGTTGATCGCGGTCATCGGCCCCTCGGGTTCCGGCAAGTCCACCCTGCTCAAGGCGCTCACCGGCTACCGGCCCGCCAACCAGGGTGACGTCCTCTACGACAACCGGAACCTGTACAAGCAGTTCGCCGAGCTGCGCCAGCGCATCGGTCTGGTCCCGCAGGACGACATCCTGCACAAGGAACTCACCGTCACCAAGGCCCTCAAGTACGCGGCCAAGCTCCGCTTCCCCGCGGACACCACCGAGGCCGAGCGCCAGTCCCGGATCCACGAGGTCCTCGCCGAGCTCAAGCTCGACATCCACAAGGACAAGAAGGTCACCTCGCTCTCCGGTGGCCAGCGCAAGCGTGTCTCGGTCGCCCTGGAACTGCTCACCAAGCCGTCGCTGATCTTCCTGGACGAGCCGACCTCCGGACTCGACCCGGGCATGGACCGCGACGTCATGCAGCTGCTGCGCGGTCTCGCCGACGACGGCCGTACGGTCCTCGTCGTCACGCACTCCGTCGCCGAGCTGGCGCTCTGCGACAAGCTGCTCGTCATGGCGCCCGGCGGTTCCGTCGCCTACTTCGGTCCGCCGGAGGAAGCGCTCAACTTCTTCGGCTACACGACCTGGGCCGACGTCTTCTCCGCATTCGAGAACTACCGCGACTACGACTGGGCCGGCCGCTGGCGCGGTTCGCAGCACTACCAGATGTACGCCGCGGACATCGACGCCGTCGCCGCACAGTCCGTACACATGCCGCCCTCCCAGCAGATGCGCCCGCCGAAGCCGCAGGGCTGGGGGGCGCAGCTGTGGACGCTGATGCGCCGGTACGTGTCGGTGATCGCGTCCGACAAGGGCTTCATGGGTCTGATGGTGATCCTGCCCGCGGTGCTCGGCGTCGTCAGTGTGGTCATCCCGGCCGACTTCGGCCTGGCCCCGCCGAAGCCGCCGTCCCGGTTCAACGGAGATGCCGGAACGATCATGCTGATCCTCGCGGTCGGCATGTGCTTCTCCGGTGCGGCCAACTCCGTACGAGAACTGATCAAGGAACGTGTCATCTACGAACGGGAACGGGCCACCGGCCTCTCCCGCTCCGCCTATCTGATGTCCAAGGTGATCGTCCTCGGCGTGATCACGGCCATCCAGGGCGTCATCATCTGCGGCATCGGCTTCGCCACCCGTGATCTGCCCGAAGAGGGTCTGATCATGCCGCCGGCCGTCGAGCTCTGCGTGACGATCATCGCGCTCGGCTTCACCTCGATGATGTTCGGTCTGGTGATCTCCTCGCTGGTGAAGACCTCCGAGAAGACCATGCCACTGCTGGTCATGTTCGCGATCGTCCAGGTCGTCTTCACCGGCATCCTCTTCCAGGTGTACGGATCGCCCGGCCTGGAGCAGTTCGCCTGGCTGATGCCGTCCCGCTGGGCCATCGCCGGCGCGGGCTCGACGCTCGACCTGGCGCACCTGATGCCGCCGTGGGACCAGAAGAACCCGACCGACCTCGACCCGCTGTGGGAGCACACGGCCGGTCAGTGGGGGATGAACATCTCGGTGCTGCTGTTCCTCGGCATCATCTGCGGCTTCGCGGTCGCGCGACTGCTGCGCCGCCATGAGCCCGAGGTCATGCGCAAGTAGACCTGGGCACCGCGCACGCGGACGAAGGGCGGCACCCCGGATCGGGTGCCGCCCTTCGTCGTAGGCGTGTGCGCGGCGCCGTGCCGCGAAGGTCAGTACGCGCTGTTGACGTTGTCGATCGAGCCGTACCGGTCGGCGGCGTAGTTGGCCGCGGCGGTGATGTTGGCGACCGGGTCGTAGATGTTCATCGAGGTACCGGGGACGTGGTACGCGTTGAACGTCGGCTGGATGACCTGCAGGAGACCGCAGGACGGGGTGCCGTTCTGGGCGTTGATGTCCCAGCCGTTGACCGCGTTCGGGTTGCCGGTGGACTCCCGCATGATGTTGCGGTGCAGACCGTCGTACGAACCCGGGATGCCCTTGGCCTTCATGATGGCCAGCGCCTCGGAGATCCAGCCGTCCAGGTTGTTGGCGTAGACCGGAGTACGGGCGACGGAGCGCGTGGTGGCCTCGGTGGACCGCTTCGCGGCATCTGCCTTGGCCTGTGCGGCGGCCTCGGCCTTCGCCTTCTCGGCATCTGCCTTGGCCTGTGCGGCGGCCTCGGCCTTCGCCTTCTCGGCGGCGGCCTGCTTCGCCCTGACCGCGTCAGCGGCCTTCACCAGCTGCTCGGCGGTGGAGTGCTGCTCGATGAGGCTGGCCTGGATGACCTTGGCCTGCGGGGCACCGGCGTCGAGGCTGAAGGCCACCGGAGCGGCGGAAGCAGCCTGCGGCTCGCTCTGCGGCTTGGCCGGAGTCTCGGCGTGGGCCGGGACGAGGGAGAGCGAGAGAGCGGCGGCGGCGACAGCGGAGACGCCGACCGCGGAGAGCCTCTGGGTCTTGTTCAGGCAGCGAATACGGCTGGTGATGCTGGACGCGGACATTCAGTCGTACCTCTTCGAATCGCTGGAGTCCTCACGGAGGACGAGACGGAAGCGACAGTTCGCATCTCCGTCGGGGACGAGGGCAATTCTTAGCGGCCGCAAAATCCCGTGGCAAAGGTGTGACGTACGAAGCCGGCTAGTGGATCAAGGGCGCGCCCGGACAGGACGGTCCGCGCTCGTAACCGCCCATGTGGCCCTTATGTATCCACTAGCCAGCTTCGTAAGTGACGTGGGTCCTATGCGCGGCCTCACATCGGCCGCGTAACAACTTCACCAATCGTTGCTTCGGCAATTCATAGCGTGAGACTCCGGTTCAGGGAGCAGGAGATGCACGTCTCCGAACTCATGCCAGAGGTACCGGTGCCGCAGTGCCTCCGGATATGCGCACTGCAGCGCGGCCCGCCCCGCGACCGCCTCCAGCATCAGCAGATGCGAGGCCTCCGGCTCGTGCAGCCCGGTCAGCAGCCCGTCCACCGCCCGCACCCCGCGCCGCGGCGTCACCACCAGATCCGTCCAGCCGGCCGCCGGCCGCACCACCCCGTCCGCGCCCGCCGACGACTCCAGCGCCCGCACCGCCGTCGTACCGACCGCGATCACCCGCCCGCTCGTCGCCCGCGCCGCGTTGACCAGCCAGGCCGTAGTCCGCGGCACCTCGAAGCGCTCGGGGTACGGCGGCTCGTATGCCTCGGCCGACGCCACCCCGGTATGCAGCGTCAGCGGCGCGAACTGCACCCCGCGACGCACCAGCGCGGCCACCATCCGCGGCGTGAACGGCCTCGCCGCGCTCGGCATCTCCGCCGAACCGCTCCCGTCGGAGGCTTCCACCGCGAACACCGTCTGATACGCGGACAACGGCTGGTCCCGCTCCGTATACCCGTAACGGATCGGCCGCCCGTACCGCCGCAGCAGCCCCGGCACCTCCGTCGACACCCGCGCCCACCACAACCTGGCGCCCGACAACCTGGCGCCCGCCGCCGCACCACCCAGCGGCTCCTGCAGCACCAGCCGCGAGCCGCCCGGGAGCTGGACGACCGTCCCCGTCGGCCCGCCGCGGCGCAGCACCGTCGCCCCCGTCCCGTCGGGTTGGCGCAGCTCCACCGCCCAGCGCCCGTCCTCACCCCGCGTCGAGAAGTGCACGACCGCCCGCGTACCGCCGACCCGCCCGTTCACCGCGGCGGGCAGCGTCGCAGACGTATTGACGACGAGCACGTCCCCGGCCCGCAGCAGCCCCGGCAGCTCCCGGAACGCACGGTGCGACACCTCCCGACCCCGGGACACCAGCATCCGCACGTCGTCACGCCCCGCGCCGCGCTGCTCCGCCGGCACCCGGGCCGAGAGCTCCGGAGGCACCGTCAACCTGTCCAGGGCGGTCACCGCTCCGCCCCTGTCTCCGTCAGCGCAGGCGCCGCATACCGCCCGCTCGCCGGCCGACGCTCCAGCAGCCGCAGGAACGCGGGCACCACGCTCTCCGGACGCGGCCGCGAACTCTCGTCCTCCGGCACCGCCGACGCATACAGATCGGTCTGCATGTCGCCCGGATCGACCGCCCACACGCGCAGCCCCGGCTCCTCCACCCCCAGCACCGCGGCCAGCTGGTCGAGCGCCGCCTTCGACGCCCCGTAACCGCCCCAGGTCTCGTATGGCTCCGCCGCCGCGTCCGAACTCACCACCACGACCGTGCCCGCCGCCGACGCCCGCAGCAGCGGCAGCGTCCCCTGCACCAGACCGAGCGCCGCCACCACATTGGTCTCCAGCGCCTGCCGGAGCCCGCCCAGCGACAGCGCGTCGAGCCGCACGAGCGGCTCCGCACCCAGTGCACTCGCATTGCTCACCAGCAGATCGAGCCCGCCGAGCTCACCGGCGGCGGCCACCAGTGCCCCGCGGTGTGCGGCATCCGTGACATCCCCGGGTACCGCCGCCACCCGCGCCCCGCATGCCGCCAGCTCCTTCGCCGTCCCCTCCAGCGCGCTCGCGGTCCTGGCGTCCAGCACCAGATCCCAGCCCCGCTGAGCGAGCGCGGCCGCCAGCGCACGCCCCAGTCCCTTCGAAGCGCCCGTGATCATCGCGACAGGCATGCCAACCGTCCCCTTTGTTACCCAGTCGATCACCGATGGACCTCGGCACCCCCAACGTAGGAACGTCGCCCTGCCCCGCGCCTCGTCCGCGAGCCGCACGCCCGCAAGGCACTTCGGCCTAGGGCCGACGCCTTAGGTACCGGCCGTCCACAGGCCGATACGGAACCCTCACCCCCGCCGGTACGGTGAGGCCATGAGCCACAGCCCACCGTCGGGCCTCGCAGCGGTGAGTGCCGCGCTGCTCGCCATGAGCCGGCACCTCGAAGTGCGTGACGTCCTGAAGACCATCGTCGCCTCGGCCCGCGAACTGCTGGACGCCGAGTACGCGGCCCTGGGCGTCCCCGACGACCACGGCGGCTTCGCCCAGTTCGTCGTCGACGGCGTCAGCGACGAGCAGTGGAAGGCCATCGGTCCGCTGCCCCGGCAGCACGGCATTCTCGCCGCGATGCTCCACGAGGCGAAGCCGGAGCGCCTCGCCGATGTCCGCAAGGACCCCCGCTTCGAGGGCTGGCCGGCCGCCCACCCGGACATGTCCGACTTCCTCGGCCTGCCCATCAGGGACGGCGACGAGATCATCGGCGCGCTCTTCCTCGCCAACAAGCGCTGCCCCAAACCTCAGGGCGGCTGCGGCTTCACCGCGCAGGACGAAGAGCTGTTGTCGATCCTCGCCCAGCACGCGGCGATCGCCCTCACCAATGCCCGGCTGTACGAGCGCAGCCGCGAGCTCACCATCGCCGAGGAGCGCTCCCGCCTCGCCCACGAGCTGCACGACGCGGTCAGCCAGAAGCTGTTCTCCCTGCGGCTGACGGCCCAGGCAGCCGCCGCCCTCGTCGACCGCGACCCGGCCCGCGCCAAGGGCGAGCTCCAGCAGGTCGCCGCGCTGGCCGCGGAGGCAGTGGACGAGTTGCGCGCCGCCGTCGTCGAACTGCGCCCCGCAGCGCTCGACGAGGACGGCCTGATCGCCACCCTCCGCACCCAGGTCCATGTCCTGGACCGCGCCCACACCGCCAAGGTCACCTTCGAGAGCGTCGGTGTACGAGCCCTGCCCGCCGCTCAGGAGGAGGCGCTGCTCCGGGTCTCCCAGGAGGCCCTGCACAACGCGCTGCGCCACTCGGGCGCTGAGCAGGTCTGCGTCACGCTCGCCCGTCGTGGCAGCGGCACGGTGCTGCGGATCATGGACGACGGCAGCGGATTCGAGCCCACGGCGACGCGGCAGGCGGGCCGTCATCTGGGTCTGGTGTCGATGCGGGACCGCGCGAGCGGCGTCGGCGGCAGGCTCACCGTTGAATCGGCGCCCGGCAAGGGCACCACGATCGAGATGGAGGTCCCCGGTGGCTGACAAGATCATCAGGGTGCTGCTGGTCGACGACCACCAGGTGGTCCGCCGCGGTCTGCGTACGTTCCTGGAGATCCAGGACGACATAGAGGTCGTCGGCGAGGCGGCCGACGGCGCCGAAGGAGTCGCCCGCTCCGAGGAACTCCGCCCCGACGTGGTGCTGATGGACATCAAGATGCCGGGCACCGACGGCATCGAGGCGCTCCGCAAGCTCCGCGGACTGGACAACCCGGCCAAGGTGCTGATCGTCACCAGCTTCACCGAGCAGCGGACGGTGGTCCCGGCCCTGCGTGCGGGCGCCTCCGGTTACGTGTACAAGGACGTCGACCCGGAAGCGCTGGCCGGCGCCATCCGCTCGGTCCATGCGGGCCATGTCCTGCTCCAGTCGGAGGTCGCCGGGGCTCTCCTCGCCCAGGAGGACACAGGCGCCGGGACCGGCCGGGGGAGCACCCTCACCGAACGGGAGCGGGAGGTCCTCGGCCTGATCGCCGACGGCCGCTCCAACCGCGAGATCGCGCGGTCCCTGGTTCTCTCCGAAAAGACCGTCAAGACACACGTCTCGAACATCTTGATGAAGCTGGATCTGGCGGACCGCACCCAGGCGGCGCTCTGGGCTGTCCGCCACGGGGTGGCGGGCTGATCGGCGCGGGCGCGGAACGGTTCCCTCCGGACTGAGATTCATACTGTCGGGTGTATGTCACCCGTACGGCGCATCCTGTCGGGTCCGAGGGCGTTCTCCATGGCGTGCTGCGGCGGCCGGCCGCAGCGACGCGAGGAGGATCCTGAAGTGAAGAACCTGAAGAAGGCTGCGGCCGTCACCGTGATCGCCGGCGGCATCATCGCCGCAGGCGCCGGCGCGGCCTCCGCCACCGGTCACGGTGCGGGTGCCCACGGTGTGGCGACCCACTCCCCGGGCGTGGTCAGTGGCAACGTCATCCAGGTCCCGGTCCACATCCCGGTGAATGTGGTCGGCAACACGGTGAACGTGATCGGCCTGCTCAACCCGGCCTTCGGTAACGTCGGCCACAACGGCTGACCACCCCGGTTCCCCCGATGCCGGACGGCCCCGAAAGGGACCCGTCCGGCATCAACCATGTTGCCCCACACCACAACTCACGGCCCATCATCACCGAGGCTCGAGCCGCAACGGGTCGAGTCATGCCCGCCCGGCACCATCAAGCCCGTCCAGGCGATCGAGGACGGACGAGCCACCGGACGCCCCGTCCCCGCACCTTACGGCCTGCCCCGCGACAGGGGGCGGGCTCCCGACGCCCTGCGACTGCGCGTGCGGCGTTGTCGTCGGTCACCGCCGCTCCGCGTCGACTCCATCCGACGCCTTGCGGTCGAAGCCGCATGATGCCGCTCCCTGATCCAGTCCCCGCCGTGGGACAGCCCTTACCCCCGTTTTCGCCCTTCCACATAAGCGTTGTACGCCGCCACCTGCGCCCGCCGAGCCACCCGCTCCACCGGCCGCAGCGCCGCCCCCCGGGCCGCGATCTCCGACGCGCTCACCGCCCCACCGTGCCCGTTCTCGTACGCGAGCGAGATCAGCAGCCCCACCCGCTGCGCCAGCTCCAGCACCCGTACCGCCCGCGGCGGATATCCCGGAGCGAGCAGCTCCCGCCCCCGCTCCGCCCGCGCCCGGTACGCATCCAGCGCCGCCTCCGCCACCGGCCCGGACCCGGCCACATCGAGCCGCGACAGCGCCGCCGTCGCATCCCGCAACGCCTCCGCGAGCTCCCGCTCCGCCTCACTCAGCGACGGCACATCGGCCGGCGGCGCCTCCCGCACCGGCAGGCAGTGCCACACCACCTCGACGTGCAGATCACCGGCAGGCCCCGCCTCCCGCACCTCGGGCACCAGCCCGTACGGAGCACCGGACGCGACCACCGCCTCCTCCGCCTCCAGCGCCCGCGCATTGAACTCGGGCGGGCCGCTGAGCCCGAGCGGATGCCCCGGCACCGGCAGTGCGACCCGGAAGCCCGTCACTCCCAATCCGCGCAGCCGCCCCAGTGCCAGCGTGAGCCCGACCGGTCCCGCCTCACCCGGCAGCCCCTCGACGCGGTGCACCGCGTCCTCTCCGACAATCGCGAGCGCAGCGTCGTCCGGTGAGACAAGTCCGGCCAGAAGCGCGTTTCCCCATGAGGCCAGCAGCCCCGAGCGTGGTTCCGAAAGCATGGGAACAGCCTAGGGAACCGGACCTGGGGCGTGTTTCGAAAGGAGCGCCGTCGGCCCGTAGGGCGGGCCAGGCGGCGTCTGGTGCGTGCGATCGCAAGGCGAAGGGTCGCCCCAATACTGGGCGTATCGGGGCGAACCCGGCGACGCGGTGAGTGTGCGGGCCAGACGCCGCCTGGCAGGTGGGGCTTTCGAACCACGCCCTAGGAGCCGGAGCGCTCCCGGGGTGGCGTAGGTTTTCCCTGGGAGCTGTGCCCACAGGCACGCGACGATCTCGAGACTGCATGGGGAGACAACGCGCTCATGAGCGATGTACTGGAGCTGGTGGACGTATCCGTGGTCCGCGACGGACGCGCTCTGGTGGACGACGTCTCCTGGTCGGTCAAGGAGGGGGAGCGCTGGGTCATCCTCGGCCCGAACGGCGCCGGCAAGACCACCCTCCTTAACATCGCGTCCAGCTATCTCTTCCCGACCAAGGGCAGCGCCACGATCCTCGGCGAACAACTCGGCGGCGTCGGCACCGACGTCTTCGACCTGCGCCCGCGGATCGGTATCGCGGGCGTCGCCATGGCGGAGAAGCTGCCCAAGCGCCAGACCGTCCTGCAGACGGTGCTCACCGCCGCGTACGGCATGACCGCCACGTGGCACGAGAACTACGACGCCGTCGACGAGGACCGGGCCCGCGCCTTCCTCGACCGGCTCGGCATGACCGAGTTCCTCGACCGCAGGTTCGGCACCCTCTCCGAGGGCGAGCGCAAGCGCACCCTGATCGCCCGCGCCATGATGACCGACCCCGAGCTGCTGCTCCTCGACGAGCCCGCCGCCGGTCTCGACCTCGGCGGCCGCGAGGACCTGGTCCGCCGCCTCGGCCGGCTCGCCCGCGACCCGTTCGCCCCCTCCATGATCATGGTGACGCACCACGTCGAGGAGATCGCCCCGGGCTTCACCCACGTCCTCATGATCCGCCAGGGCAAGGTTCTCGCCGCGGGCCCCATGGAGACCGAGCTCAGCTCCCGCAACCTCTCCCTCTGCTTCGGTCTGCCGCTCATCGTGGAGCACACCGGCGACCGGTACACCGCACACGGCCTCCCGCTGTCCTGAACGCACTGTGCCCCGAATGTCCTGATCGAAGCCCTGTCGGCGAGGGACTCGCGGTCCTACCATGACCGGGTGGACATCGATGCGTGGGTGTGGTGGCTGATCGGCGCGGTCGGGCTGGGCATTCCGCTCGTCCTGACCGCGATGCCCGAGTTCGGGATGTTCGCCGTCGGAGCGGTCGCCGCGGCAGTCGTCGCGGCACTCGGCGGCGGCATCGTGGCCCAGGTCCTGGTCTTCGTGGTCGTCTCCGTCGCGCTCATCGCGGTGGTCCGCCCGATCGCCGCCAGGCACCGCGCCGACCGACCCCAACTCGCCACCGGCATCGATGCGCTGAAAGGCCGTCAGGCTGTCGTTCTGGAACGGGTCGACGGCAGCGGTGGCCGGATCAAGCTGGCCGGAGAGATCTGGTCGGCCCGCGCCTACGACGGAGACCAGAGTTTCGAACCCGGCCGACAGGTGGATGTCGTGGACATCGACGGTGCCACGGCCGTCGTCATGTGACCGAACCGCTCACACGGCGGACCGCGGTCTGCCAGACTCGATGTCGATCATCATGAGATCCGGACCTCATGAGATCCGACCCCGATCATCGCGATCTGTTGGCAACCGAAGGGCACGAGGAACACGATGCAACCGATCATCATCGTCCTGATCATTCTGGTGGTGCTCGTCTTCATCGCCCTGATCAAGACGATCCAGGTCATCCCGCAGGCCAGCGCCGCCATCGTGGAGCGCTTCGGCCGCTACACCCGCACGCTCAACGCAGGCCTGAACATCGTCGTTCCGTTCATCGACACCATCCGCAACCGGATCGACCTCCGCGAACAGGTCGTCCCGTTCCCGCCCCAGCCGGTGATCACCCAGGACAACCTGGTCGTCAATATCGACACCGTCATCTACTACCAGGTGACGGACGCGCGGGCCGCGACGTACGAAGTCGCCAGCTACATCCAGGCGATCGAGCAGCTCACCGTCACCACCCTCCGCAACATCATCGGCGGCATGGACCTGGAGCGGACCCTGACCTCCCGCGAGGAGATCAACGCCGCCCTCCGCGGCGTCCTCGACGAAGCCACCGGCAAGTGGGGTATCCGCGTCAACCGCGTCGAGCTCAAGGCGATCGAGCCGCCGACCTCCATCCAGGACTCGATGGAGAAGCAGATGCGCGCCGACCGTGACAAGCGTGCCGCGATCCTCCAGGCCGAGGGAACCCGGCAGTCCGCGATCCTCACCGCGGAGGGCGAGAAGCAGTCCGCGATCCTGCGCGCCGAGGGTGAGGCCAAGGCTGCGGCCCTGCGCGCTGAGGGTGAGGCTCAGGCCATCCGTACGGTCTTCGAGTCCATCCATGCCGGCGACCCGGACCAGAAGCTCCTCTCGTACCAGTACCTCCAGATGCTCCCGAAGATCGCCGAGGGCGACGCCAACAAGCTCTGGATCGTGCCGAGCGAGATCGGTGACGCTCTCAAGGGCCTCAGCGGTGCCTTCGGAAACCTCGGCACCGGCGTCCCCGGCTTCAACACCGGCAAGGAGCGCCGCGAGGAACCCCCGGTCGACTGACGCGTACATACCATCGTGCATGATCAGTGCACCAAGCACTGATCATGCACGGGGGAATCGGAATGTCCATCTGGGAAATGCTCGCGGTCTTCGGCGCGGGCATCAGCGCGGGCGCGATCAACACGGTCGTCGGTTCCGGAACGCTGATCACCTTCCCGGTCCTGCTCGCCACCGGCCTGCCCCCGGTCACCGCCACCGTCTCCAACGCCCTCGGCCTGATCCCCGGCTCCATCAGCGGCGCCATCGGCTACCGCAAGGAACTCGCGGGACAGGGCCGCCGCGTCCTCAGGCTGAGCATCGGCGCGCTCATCGGCGGCCTCACCGGCGCCACCCTGCTGCTGACCCTGCCCTCCACGGCGTTCGAGACCATCGTGCCCATCCTGGTCGCCCTGGCCCTCACCCTGGTCATTCTGCAACCTCGCATCAGCAAAGCCGTCCAGCGCCGCCGCGAGCTCAACGGCACCACTGCCCGCTCCGACGGCGGCCCGCTCCTCGTCGTCGGACTGATGCTCGCCAGCGTCTACGGCGGCTACTTCACCGCCGCCCAGGGGATCATCTACCTCTCCCTGATGGGCATGCTGCTCGACGACACGATGCAGCGCCTCAACGCCGTCAAGAACGTGCTGGCAGCGGTCGTCAACAGCGTTGCCGCGCTCTTCTTCCTCTTCGTCGCGGACTTCGACTGGACGGCCGTCGCACTGATCGCGGTCGGCTCCGCACTCGGCGGCCAGATCGGCGCGAAGGCCGGGCGCCGTCTCAGCGCCACCGTGCTGCGCGGCCTCATCGTGGCGGTCGGCACGGCCGCCATCGTCCAGTTGGTGCTCCGCTGAACCCGGAAGCCCGCCTCCGCACGGAGACGGGCTTCCGATACGACATCCACGTAGGCGGCCTACGCCGACTATGCGGCGGTCCGGTCCAGCCACTCCGGCAGCGCCGACCGCTCACCGGCCCCCATCGCCAGCAGCATCGCCTCCGCGGGCGACGGCACGAAGGGCTGCCGCAGCAGCGGCATTCCCGCCTGCTCCGGCGTCCGGGCCGCCTTGCGGTGATTGTCCTCGGCACAGGACGCCACCGTATTGAGCCAGGTGTCCTGGCCGCCCTGGGCGCGCGGCACCACATGGTCGACGGTCGTCGCCCTTCGCCCGCAGTACGCGCACCGGTGCTGGTCCCGTATCAGCACACCCCTTCTGGACCACGGTGCCTGTCTTCGGAACGGCACCCGTACGTACCGGCAGAGCCTGATCACCCGGGGTACCGGAATGTCCACGGCGGCACCACGCATGCGGAGATCGGGATGCGACTGCTCGACAACAGCCTTGTCCTGCAGAATCAGCACCACCGCACGGTTCAGTGTCACCGTCGACAGCGGCTCGAAGCTCGCGTTGAGAACCAGCGTGTCCCGCATCTCGCCCACCTCCCGTGTGCCGCCCGCCCCCTGGCAGGCCCGGACCAACTCTGTCTGGGCGGGCCGGGATGGACAACGCAATAAAAAAATGCCCTGCCCTGATCTCTCCAGGACCAGGGCAGGGCAAACAGCAGGAGAACTCTCAGCTCACCGGGTACTACGCGGGACCGGTGTACTCACCGATCAGCTGAGCACGACCCAGTGTGTGGAACCGCAGATTGAACCCGACCACAGCGGGCGACACATCACTGCCAGGCCCCAGCTTCTCGCTGTCCACCGCATACACGGTGAAGACGTAACGGTGGTTCTCCCCGGCCGGCGGCGCGGCGCCGCCGAACTCCTTCGACCCGTAGTCGTTACGGACCTGAACGGCACCGGCGGGCAACCCCTCGAACTTCCCGCTGCCCGCACCGGCCGGCAGCTCCGTGACCGATGCCGGGATGTCGAACACGACCCAGTGCCAGAACCCGCTGCCCGTCGGAGCATCCGGATCGAAGCAGGTCACGGCGAAACTCTTGGTCTCCGCGGGGAACCCTTCCCACCGCAGCTGCGGCGAAGTGTTCCCGGCCGCGAACACCTGGGCGGCCGCCAACACGGCCCCGGGAGCGAGATCCTCGCTCACCACCGTGAACGAAGGCACCTCGGGATGGAAGTCATGCGGCAGCGGCGGCCTCTTCGGCTCGGTCACGTCAGCACCTCTCCTGATCGGCTCTGGAGTCTCGCCACCGACCCTAGAGCCAGTTGCGCCGACCGCCGACCTGGGCGAGCCACTGATTGAGGTATGCCGCCCAGTCGGTACCCCGGAAGTCGTTCAGATCGACCTTGAATGCCCGGTAGGAGTCGCTGCCCTCACTGAAGAGCCCCGCCTTCTTGTCCATCTCCAGCACGACATCCATCTCGCGGTCGTCGGCGATGAACGTCAGCTCGACCTGGTTCAGCCCGCGGTACTGCTGCGGCGCGAAGAACTCGATCTCCTGGTAGAAGGGCAGTCGCTGGCGCGTGCCGCGGATGTGACCACGCTCCATGTCCGCGCTGCGGAACCCGAAGCCGAGCTGTCCGAACGCGTCCAGGATCGCCTGCTGCGCCGGCAGCGGGTGGACGTTGATCGGGTCGAGGTCGCCGGAGTCCAGCGCCCGCGCGATCGCCAGTTCGGTGGTCACACCGATGTTCATGCCGTGCAGGTGCTGACCGGCGAACATCGTGATGGGCGTCTCCCAGGGGATCTCGAGCCCGAACGGAACGACGTGCACGGCACCGGCCTGCACCTCGAACGCCCCACCGAGCTGCAGCTTGGTGAACTCGATGTCCTGCTTCATCTCCTGGTCGTTGCCCTCGACCTCGACGCGCGCCTGCAGACCGACCGAGAGTCCCTCGATCTGCTGTGACACGGAACCGCCCTGGATCCGCACCTCGCCCTGGACGACCCCGCCCGGCACGACGTTGAGCTCGGTCAGCTCCGTCTCCACCGAAGCACCACCGGCACCCATGCTCGCGAGCAGCCGCTTGAAGCCCATATTTACTCCTCCTTGGTCTGACCCCTACATACGCGCCACGACCGTAGTCGGTTCCCGGTAACCTCGATCGCCATGATCGAGGGTCTGGACCGTACGCCGCTGACGCGGGACTTCTTCGACCGCCCCGTGCTGGAGGTGGCACCCGACCTGCTGGGCCGGACCCTGGTACGCATCACGGCCGACGGCCCCATCGAACTCCGCCTCACCGAGGTGGAGGCGTACGCCGGCGAGATCGACCCCGGCTCGCACGCCTTCCGCGGCCGCACCGCGCGCAACAGCGTGATGTTCGGACCACCCGGCCACGCCTACGTCTACTTCACCTACGGCATGTGGCACTGCCTCAACCTGGTGTGCGGCCCCGAAGGCGTGGCGAGCGGTGTACTGCTCCGGGCGGGCGAGGTCCTGGTGGGTGCCGAGCTCAGCCGTAAGCGTCGAATCTCGGCCCGCAATGACCGGGAACTGGCCAAAGGCCCCGCCCGTCTGGCTACCGCCCTCGACATCGACAGAGGCCTGAACGGCACCGACGCCATCGCCCACCCGGGTGCCCCTTTGTCCGTACTGCACGGCACCCCACCACCACGCGACCAGGTACGCAACGGACCCCGCACCGGCGTGGGCGGTGACGGAGCCACACACCATTGGCGCTTCTGGATCGACGGAGACCCCACGGTGAGCCTGTACCGACCCCACACACCACGCCGCCGCGCAACTTGACTCACCCCTGTTGGACACCTAACGTAGTCCGAGCCGCTTGAACGGGTACTGCTGTCGGCACGGTCCATCGGACCGAGGCTGAGCATCCGGAAGCGACCAACCACTACTTTCGACTCATCCTGGCGGGTGCGAATTCGGCATGCCGTAATTCGATCCCATTGGCTCGATTATGAGCTGACCAGGAAATCGACTAAAGTAGTGGACACGCCGAAAGGCAAAGGCCACTCCAAAGGCCGCCGGAATCAAATTCGGACCGGAAACGGAAACGAAAAAGAGTCTGGTAAGGTTGGAACCGCCGAAAAGGGAAACGCGAAAGCGAAGAACTGGAAAGCGCAGTAACAAATCTTCTGCTTCGCAGAGGGCCCGCTTCGGCCGGGAATCGGACACGAAAGAG